>JAJYDP010000192.1 GCA_021777365.1 Chloroflexota bacterium
CCGGCGAATCCGGGCACCTGTCAAGGGCCTGGCGCCAGCGTCCCCGCACGCGGCCACATTGTGCCTGGGTCGGATGGGGAGGAAGTGGAGCGGGAGACGGGATTCGAACCCGCGACATCTTGCTTGGGAAGCGTTGGCCCCCTGCGGCGGAATGTACGCAGACCATCGGCGTCCTCAGCGGACAGGTAGAGCCTACCGCTTTCGGGCACCTGCTCTGGGACAGCGTCGCCGGCCACGTCGCGGCCCACGTGGGGCGGACGGTTCTCATCGTCCCGTGAGCCGGGCGAGGGTGTCCCGGCCGCTGCAGCACGCGGCCTCCGGTCCGTAGCCGGTTTCGCCGTCAACACGCGCCCGGTGAGTGAGGTTGCTGGGCACAGCGTCACGCCTTCTGCGTGGCAATCGGCCGGCACCGGTCCCGCCTCCGAAACCAGTGCCCCGACTTCGGGACGGCAACGGAGCGATGTGTGGCGCGCGCGCGGCGTACGCTTGGCCGACCATGGCGTGGTTCGCGGAGCACCGGCGGTGACGGAGCACTTGGCGCTGCGCGCGCATCTCGAGACCCGCCTGGCCGAGACCTGGCCGAGCTTCCTCGATCTCCGTCGACGTCGCCTCGCCGAGACGGCGCGACCGGGTGGCGGAGCGGAGCGGGTGGCGGAGCTCATCGTGGGCGACCTCTTCAGCCACGCCCTGGACTGGCACGTGGAGGATCTCAACCACCAGATCGGCTACGCCGACCTGCTGCTGACCCGTCTCGGCGTGAAGTACCTGGTGGTCGAGACGAAGCGGCCGGGCGCGCTAGCCTGGCACGCGGCGGCGGTGGAGGCCGCCCTGGCGCAAGCCACGCGATATGCGGCAACCCAGGGCGTGCGCTCGGTGGCCGTGAGCGACGGCCACCTGCTCTACGCCGCGGACGTCGTGGACGGCGGGCAGCGGGGCCGGGCCCTGGTACCCCTCGACGCGCCGACTCCGCCCGAGGCGTTGTGGTGGCTGAGCGTGCACGGCATCTACCGCCCCGTCGATCCGGCCCCCACGCCGGACACCTTGCTGCCGCCCCGCCCCGCCGCGGAGGCGACGCCGGGCAGTGCCGAGGACACGGTGCTCCACCCCCGCTACCGACTTCCCGCGCGCTGCTTCGCCTACGTCGGCGATCCGACACACCCGGCGAGCTGGCACCTCCCATACCGGCTCGCCGACGGGAGCGCCGATCCCCGGCGGCTGCCCAAGGCCGTCCAGGCCATCCTCACCAACTACCGGGGCGCGGCCCTCACCTCGGTACCCGAGTCCGCCATCCCGGCCGTGCTGGAACGCCTGGCCGGGGCCGCTCGCGAACTCGGGCATATGCCCGACCAACGACCTGACGCGGCCGAGGCGTATCAGCTCCTGCAGGCGGCCCTGCTGCAGCAGCCACGGCCGTAGGCGGCGGTCGCCCGGGCGAAGCCAGTCCAGGCCCCTGCGGCCCAACCACTCCGCCGGTGCCGGTCGGGGCGGGCGGCCACTCTGGACCCACCGGCGCTCACGCATCCAGCCCACACGCGCTGCAGCAGCTGGCATCGGCTGCGGAGTCGACCCCGCTGGGCGGACACACTGGATAACCGGCGGCCGCCACTCGCACGGTTGAAGACCGCGGGACAGCTTGACGTCAAGCGCACAATATGCGCAGTCGTTCGCACACGATCTGTGATCACTAAGCATTTCGGCGATTCATAGACGTGACATACGGCACGCCGCGCCGGGGAGGCGATGGAAGTGGGATTCCTCTGGAGGGCAACGATGCAGCGACCGCGACGCGCATGGCCGGCCATCCTGGCCGCCGCCACCCTGATCCTGGCGGCTTGCTCAGGCAGCGCCTCGAGCGCACCCACAAACGGCGCCGCGGCGTCCGCCGCAGCCCCCGCCGGATCGGCCTCCAGCGCCGCGCCGGTGCACCTGACGATGTGGCAGCAGTGGGGCGGCGGTCACGAGGAAGCCGCGCTCAAGACGATCATCAAGGACTACGAGGCGCTGCACCCCAACGTCACGATCGATGAGACGCCCGTCACCGACGACTCGAAGATCCTGACCGCCATCAGCGGCGGCAACCCGCCCGATATCGTCGACCTCGTCTCCTCCCTGCCCATGGGCGAGTGGGCCTCGAAGGGCGCGCTCATGCCGCTCGATTCGCTGATCGCCCAGTCGGGGATCGACACCAGTGTCTACGTGCCTGCCGCCCTGCAGGCCATGACCGTGAACGGCAAGGTGTACGGGCTGCCGTTCATGGACTTCAACGTCGGGCTCGTCTACAACAAGGCGCTGTTCGCGGCGGCCGGGCTCGATCCCAACAGCCCGCCCAAGACGATCGAGGAACTCACCCAGGACGCCTACAAGCTGACCAAGCAGGACGCCAGCGGGCGGATCACGCAGCTGGGCTTCCTGCCCGAGTACCCGGGGACCTCCAACGGGCAGGTGTGCACGCTGGAAGACACCGGCTGGCTCTTTGGCGGCGGTTGGTACGACCAATCGAGCGGGAAGGTCACCGCGAACCTGCCGCAGAACGTCAGCGCTCTCGCCTGGGAGACCGGCTTCTACCAGAAGTACGGCGCCCAGAACATCGCCAACTTCCTGCAGTCGGCGGGCGCCTACCTGACCGCGCAGGATCCGCTCGAGTCGGGCAAGCTGGCCATGGTGTACGACGGGCCGTGGGCCATCGCCTTCGCCCAGTCGAACGTGCCGGACCTCGCCAAGAGTCTCGCTGCCGCGCCGTTCCCGGCGCCCGCGGCGATGCCCCAGCTCACCGGCACCAGCTTCATCGACTCCAACCCGCAGGTGATCCCGGCGGGCTCCAAGCACGCTGCGGCGGCGTTCGACTTCATCCGCTACGAGACCACGAACCCGCAGGTCACCGCCACCTTCGCCCAGCTCATCCAGAATCTGCCGCAGCTCAAGCAGACCCCCTCCTTCCCGCTGGCGAGCGACCCGAACTTCCAGGTCTTCATCAACGAGGCCAACTCGACTAACGCCCACGTGTGGCCGCAGCTTCCCTTCTCGACCGAGTACGGGACCAAGCTCTGCGAGGCGCAGCAGGCGGCGCTGTACGGGAAGTCCACCCCCCAGGCGGCGCTCGACACCCTGCAGTCGCAGATGGCCGCGGCGCACTAGGCGCGATCCAGCCAGCCGACCGTGACGCAGCGATCGGGAACGCGGAGGGCGGCGCGGCAGCTCGTCGCCGCCCTCCCGTTCCTGACCCCATGGCTCATCGGGCTCCTCGGGCTGATCCTCATCCCGGTGGTCCTGGTCCTCTACTGGAGCTTCACCGACTTCAACCTGCTCCAGGCGCCCAACTTCGTGGGCGCCCAGAACTACCAGACCCTGGTGGCCGATCCGACCTTCTGGACCTCGGTCGGCAACACCCTCTACATCACCCTCATCGGGGTGCCCGCGGGGGTGGTGATCGGGCTCGGCACGGCGCTCCTCCTCAACCGTGACGTGTTCGCCCGGGACTGGCACCGGGCGGCCATCTTCCTCCCCGCGATCGTGCCCCCGGTGGCGGGGGCGATCATCTGGATCTGGATCTTGAACCCCGACTACGGGCTGCTCAACGCGGTCCTCTCGGTGTTCCATGTGCCGCCCCTGGGCTGGCTCGGAGACCCCTCCTGGGCCAAGCTCGCGGAGCTGCTCATCGTGCTCTGGGGCTCCATCGGCCAGATCATGATCGTGTTCCTGGCCGGCCTCAAAGAGGTGCCCGAGCAACTCTACGAGGCGGCCGCCATCGACGGCGCCTCGACCTGGGCCCGCTTCCGGCACATCACGCTGCCCATGCTCGGCCCGGTCCTCTTCTACAACGTGGTGGTGGGCGTGATCTTCTACCTGCAGTTCTTCGAGCAGGCCTTCGTGATCACCTCCAAGGATCTCGGCGCACCGGTGAACTCCACCCTGTACTACACGATCTACCTGTACCAGAACGCGTTCGACTACCTGAAGATGGGGTACGCCGCGGCCATGGCCTGGGTCCTCTTCCTGGCCACCCTGGCGGTGACCGTCCTCTTCTTCGCGTTCCAGCGGCGGCTCGTCTTCTACGCGGGGGAGGACTGATGGTCGGCGCGGCACGGAGTGTCCGGCGCGCAGGTGGGGCGCGCGGGCGCGGGATCGGACACTGGAGCCGGCGCGGCCTGTTGCAGGCCACGCTTCTGGTGACCTCGCTCATCTTCCTGCTGCCCCTGCTCTGGATGGTGTCGAGCTCGCTCAAGGGCAACGGCGAGATCTTCGTCTTCCCGCCCGAGCTGCTCCCGGCCCACCCCCAGTGGGGCAACTACGCGCAGGCGATGAGCTACATCCCGTTCGGGACGTACTTCCTCAACAGCGCGCTCGTCTCGGCGGCCACGGTGGTGGGGACCCTCGTGTCCTGCGTGCCGGCGGCCTACGCCTTCGCGATCCTGCGCTGGCCGGGGCGCGATCTCGTCTTCCGCCTCGTGCTGGCCACCATCATGCTGCCCTTCCCGGTGGTGATGGTCCCCCAGTACCTGATCTTCCGGGACGTGGGCTGGCTGGGCTCGCTGCTGCCGCTCATGGTGCCGCCCTTCCTGGGCGCGTTCATCACCCCCTACTTCGCCTCGAGCCTGGCCATCTTCCTGCTGCGCCAGTTCATGCTGGGGCTGCCGCGCGACCTCATCGACGCGGGCCGCATCGACGGCGCCGGCGATTGGCACCTGCTCTGGCACGTGGTGGTGCCGCTGTCGAAGGGGAGCATCGTGACCGTCGTCCTCTTCGCGTTCCTGACCAGCTGGACCGCCTTCGTGGCGCCCCTCATCTTCCTTACCAAGGGCAACCTCTTCACCCTCTCGCTGGGGCTCCAGCAGTACCAGAGCCTGCACTTCACCGCCTTCAACTACCTGATGGCGGCGTCGTTCGTGTTCTGCTTGCCGGTGCTCGTGGCCTTCGTGCTGGCCCAGCGGTACTTCGTGCAGGGCATCTCCCTCACCGGCACCAAGGGATAGGAGGGGACGCCCCATGGACGCCACCGAGCGCCACCAGCTGATCCTCGAGCAACTGGCCACCCGCGGCGAGGTCAGCGTCGAGGAGGTCAGCCAGCGGGCGGGCGTCTCGCCCATGACCATCCGCCGCGACCTCGACGAGCTCGACCGCCTGGGCGCGGTCAAGCGGGTGCGGGGCGGCGCGGTGAACGTGCTGTCCCGCGGCTACGAGCCACCCTTCGCCGCGCGCGCCAAGCTGCACGTGGAGGCCAAGGAGCAGATCGCGGCGGCGGCGGCCGAGCGGGTGCACGGGGGCCAGACGCTGGTGCTCGACGCGGGCACCACCACCCTCGCCCTCGCCCGCCGCCTGCGGGGCGTGCACGGCCTGACGGTGGCCACCCCCAGCCTGCGCATCGCGAGCGCCCTCGCCGACGAGCGGGACATGCGCGTGATCATCATCGGTGGTGTGGTACGGGCCGGCGAGCACTCGGTGATCAGCAGCCACGCGCTGGAGCACCTGGCGCAGCTGCGCTTCGATCTCTGCTTCCTCACCATCTCGGGGGTCGAGGCGCACAGCGGGCTCACCGAATGGAACCTCGATGACGCCGCGACGAAGGCGGCCGCCATCGCCAGCAGCCGCGAGTGCGTGGTGCTGGCCGACGCGAGCAAGCTCGGCAAGGTGGCCTTCGCCCGCGTCGCACCGCTCGACCGGATCGACCTGCTCATCACCGACGCCGCCGTTACCGCCGACCAGCTCGCGCCGCTCCGCGCCGCGGGCCTGTCGGTGCACGTGGCGGGCATCGAGAACCCCGCAAGGGAGGGCCCACCGCCTTGGGAATGACGAACTACGTCGCCGAGATCCGCGAGCAGCCGGCCCGCCTCGCCGCGCTCCTCGACACTGACCCGGCGCGCGCCCTGCGTTCGCTCGAGCTCTCCCGCTTCCGGCGGGTGGTGCTGAGCGGGATGGGGGCCTCCCACTACGCGACCTACCCGGCGTGGCTCGCCCTGGTGGCCGCCGGCGTGCCGGCCTGGTGGCTGGAGGCCGATGAGCTGCTCCACCACGCGTCCGGACTGCTCGGGCCCGACACGCTCCTCTGGCTCACCTCCCAGTCGGGATACAGCGCGGAGATCCAGGCCCTCGTCGAGGGCGACGGCGCCCGGGCGAGCGCCCTGATCGCGGTCACCAACGACCCGGCGAGCCCCCTCGCCGCCGCGGCCGACGTGCTGGTCGAGACGCTGGCCGGCCCCGAGCAGGCCGTCAGCACCAAGAGCTACACGAACTCCCTCGTGGCCGCCCTGCTCCTCGCGCATGGACTCCTCGGCGCGCCGGACCCGCGGAGCGAGCTGGCCTCCGGCGTGGCGGCACTGGAGGAGTTCCTGGGCGCGGGATGGGAGGACGCCCTCGACGCGACCGCACAAGCGATCGGGGCGCCCCGGCACGTGGTGGCGCTCGCCCGGGGCGCCGCGCTGCATGCCGCCTGGACCGGGGCCCTGGTCCTGAAGGAGGCGGTCCGCCTGCCCGCGGAGGGAATGAGCGCCGGGCAGTTCCGCCACGGCCCGCTCGAACTCGCCGGACCGGGCCTCGGGGCGGTCATGCTCGAGGGCCCGTCGGGCACGGCCGCGCTGAACCGCGCCCTCGCCGAGGAGCTGGTGGCCGCGGGCAGCCGCGTGGCCTGGATCGGCAGCCCCGCCCCGCGCGGGACGGTCCCGCTGCCTGCCCCGGCCGCCCCCGGTCTGGGCGTCCGGGTGACCGAGGTCGTGCCCTTCCAGCTCGTCTCGGTGGTCTTGGCCCGGCGGCTGGGAATCGAGCCTGGCGAGTTCGTCCACTCGAGCAAGGTGACCCTGAGCGAGTGAACGACGCGCTCGAGCCGGTCGTCGCGGGGGTCGACCTCGGCGGCACCAACGTGCGCGTCGGCCTGGTGACCGCCGCGGGGTCGATCCGCGCGTTCCGCTTGGCATCGTTCGATGCGGGGCGGGGCGCGGGACCCGGCCTGCGACGCATCGCGGCCCTCGTGCGCACCTGCCTGCGCGCGGCGGGCGACCCACCCCTGGTCGCCCTCGGGATCGGGGCCACCGGGCCCCTCGACTGGTGCTCCGGGCGCATCCGCAACCCCTACACCCTCCCCACCTGGGCGGATGTCGACGTCCGGAGCCCGCTCGAAGCCGAGCTCGGCGTCCCGGTGCGCCTCGAGAACGACGCGGTCGCGGCGGCGCTGGGCGAGTGGTGGCAGGGAGCTGGGCAGGGCGCCCGGTGTATGGCCATGGTGACCTTCGGGACCGGGATCGGGGTGGCCGTGGTGCGGGCAGGGGAACCCTATCGCGGAGCCGGCGAGGCCCACCCGGAGGCCGGGCACTTCCTCGTGGATCCGTCCGGTCCGCGCTGCTACTGCGGGACCCAGGGGTGCTGGGAGCCACTCGCCGCCGGTCCGGCCCTGGAGCGCCTGGCCCACGAGAGTGGAGACCCCGACCTCGCCGGCGCCACCGCCGCGGACGTGGCGAGGCTGGATCGCGCTGGCCACCCGGCCGCCCGCCGGGTCGTGGCTGCGGCCTCCCGGCATGCCGCCCTGGGGCTCGTCAACGTGGTGGCCGCCTATGCACCGGAGGTGATTGTGCTCGGCGGCGGCGCCATGGGGGCCTATCGGCGCCGTCTGGATGAGATGCGGGCCATCGTGGCCGGTTCCCAGCCCTACCTGCCGCCCGGGGACACCCGTATCGTCGAGGCGCTGCTGCGCAATCGCGCCGGCGTGCTCGGTGCCGGGTACGCCGCGCTGCGACCTGCAAGAGAGGTGCCATTGAGCTGATCTGGGTCGCCGCATGGCGATCTCCAAGAGGAGGGCCCATCGGGCCCCGACATCGACCGCCAGTCCAGCCAGGCCCCGCAACAGCATCCGCCCGGAGGAGAGAGGAAATGGACACCGTTCGAGGGCGACGTCTGACCTTCCTGGCGATGGCCGCGAGCGTCGCGCTCCTGGCCACCGCCTGCAGCAGCGCGGCGACGAGCGCCCCGGCGGCGACGAGCGCCCCGGCGTCGGCGGTCGCTCCGGCTGCATCCACGGCCGCGAGCGTCGCTCCGGCCGCGCCGAGCGTCCCGGCGTCCGCCGCTCCCGCCTCGGCGGCCCCCGCCGCGAGCACGGCAGCCGCGGCGTCGACGCCGCTCAAGGTGGCCCTGGTGGCCCCGAGCGCGCGGAACGACCTGAGCTGGACCCAGACGATGGTGGCGGCGCTGCAGACCCTGCAGCAGAGCGACAACCTGCAGATCGCCATCTCGGACAACCAGTTCGTGGTCTCCGACGCGGGCAACATCATTCGCCAGT
>JAJYDP010000193.1 GCA_021777365.1 Chloroflexota bacterium
GGGAGCTCCTTCAGGAACGAGGGGCCGGGAACCGGCAGGCGGGTCTGCACGTGTCGAGGATAGCGCCGGGGCCGGCCCCTCCGGCCCGGCGGTCGGCCCACCGCATCGAGCCTGGCTCCGGCCCGGGCAGGTCAGCCGGCCCAGGCAGGTCCCCACGCAGTTCAGCCGGCCCGGGCAGGTCAGCCGGCCTGGGGGTCGCTCCCGCCGGGATCGGAATCGCCCGCCGGCCGCGATCCGTCGTCCGCGGCGTCATCCGCGCCCGCGTCCTCGGCCTGGGCCCGCGTCTCCTGGAGCTCCAGCTCGAGCATGGCGCGGCGCACCGCCTGGTCGGGAGGCCCGAGCTCGGGGCGCGACCCGGGCACGGCGATCTCGTCCGTCACCGGCGGCGTCACCAGGGCACGGATCTCGGGGCTCACGTCGCGCACCGTCCGGCGCACGTCCATGGGCGCGACCGTGACGCCGGGGATCTCCGGGAGGTCCGCCACCGGCTGCAGTGCCGCGCCGCACGAGGGGCATGTCGCGAGGTCGGCCGCCGCGAGGGGTGCGCCGCACCACGGGCAGCCCGGCGGGACGAGGACGGTCGACGAGAAGCCCAGCGAGGCATCGTCGATCCCGGGGGCGAAGCTGCGCGCCGGCACCGGGTCACCCGCCGCGTCGAACGCCGGAGCCGTCGGGTCGGAGGGGTCGACCGGCGCCTGCGGGACGCCGCTTCCCGGCGTGCCCGGCACGTCCGGCCGGTCGCTCCCCGGTGGATCGCCCGGGGCGGCGCTCCCGGCGGCACCACCCTCGAGCCCGTGCGGATCCGTCGTCGTCGGCGATTGGGCCGGGTCCACGCGCTCGTCCACGCTCACTCCCACTCGATGGTCGCTGGAGGCTTGCTGCTGATGTCGTACACGACCCGGTTGACGCCGGGGACCTCGTTGACGATCCGTGCGCTGATCTTCCCCAGCACGTCGTACGGGAGCTTGGCCCAGTCGGCCGTCATCCCGTCGTCGCTGGTGACCGCCCGGATCGCCACCACGTTGGCATAGGAACGGCCGTCGCCCATCACGCCCACGCTCCGCACCGGGGTCAGGATCGCAAAGCTCTGCCAGACGGCCCGGTAGAGCCCGGCCGCCTTGATCTCGTCGATCACGATCCAGTCGGCCTCGCGGAGCGTGTCCAGCCGCTCGGCGGTCACCTCGCCGATGATCCGGATCGCCAGGCCGGGGCCTGGGAACGGCTGGCGCTGCACCATGGCCTCGGGCAGTCCCAGCGCCAGGCCGACCCTGCGCACCTCGTCCTTGAACAGGTAGCGGAGCGGCTCGATCAGCTGGAAGCGCAGGTCGCGGGGCAGCCCGCCCACGTTGTGGTGGGTCTTGATCTTCTGTGCCGCCTTCGTCTCGGGCGCCGTCGACTCGATCACGTCGGGGTAGAGCGTGCCCTGGGTCAGGAAGTCGATCCGGCCGAGCCGGGCCGCCTCCTCCTCGAAGACGCGGATGAACTCGTTCCCGATGATCCGGCGCTTCTCCTCGGGATCCACCACGCCGGCCAGCCGGGCCAGGAAGCGCTCGCGGGCGTCGACCATCACCAGGCGCATGCCCAGGTTGCGCTCGAACGTGGCGCGCAGCAGCTCGGATTCCTTCTTCCGCATCAGTCCGTGGTCGACGTAGATGCAGGTCAGTCGGTCGCCCACGGCCCGGTGGACGAGCGTCGCGGCGACGGCCGAGTCGACCCCGCCGGAGAGCGCGCAGATCACCTTGCCGTCGGATCCCGTGGCGCGCGCGTGCGCGTCGACGCGCGAGCGGATCTCGGCCACCGTCGAGTCGATGAAGTTCGCCGGGGTCCAGGTCGGCCGGGTCCCCGCGATTCCCAGCACGAAGTTGCGCAGGAGGTCGCGCCCCGACGGCGTGTGCACGACCTCGGGATGGAACTGGATGCCGTACAGGCGGCGCCGCGGATCGGCCATCCCGGCGATCGGCGTCGAGTCGGTCTGGGCCGTGGGGCGGAACCCATCCGGGACCCGCACGATCGAGTCGCCGTGGCTCATCCAGACGGACTGCTCGCGTGGCGTGCCGGCGAAGAGCCGCGCCTGCTCACCCGCCGCATCGCTCTCGACCACCTGGATGGTGGCGGGCCCGTACTCGCGCTTCAGGGCCGGCACGACCTCGCCGCCGAGCTCCTCGGCCATCAACTGGAGGCCGTAGCAGATCCCCAGGATGGGGACGCCGCCCGCCCACAGCGCCGGATCCGGATGCGGGGCGCCCTCGCCGTAGACACTGCTCGGGCCGCCGGAGAGGATGATCGCGCAGGGGTTGCGGCGGGCGATCTCCGACCACGGCGTGTCGAAGGGGAGCAGCTCGGAGTAGACGTTCAGCTCGCGGACGCGGCGTGCGATCAGCTGGGCGTACTGGCTGCCGAAATCGAGCACGACGACGGTGTCGGGCTGCGTCGCGCTCGGCTCACCCCGCGGGACGCCGCCGCCCGGCCGGTCCACCTGCGGCCGCTCGGGTGAGGGCGCGTGCAGGGCCGTCTCGAGGTACGCCTCCACCTCGGCATCGTCCGGCGCCAGCACGCGATGGCCGGCGTTGGCGGCCTCACCGTAGACCGTCTTGCCCCGCTGCGGCCGGGGCGGGCGCTCGTGGTCGTCCGGTGCGGACCCGGGCTCGACCGGGCGGCCGGACTGGTTCTCGGGCAACGGTCCCTCCCCCTCGCGTGTGCTGCGCGCAGTCTAGCGGCGGGGAAGGTGCGCGGGGAGCATCCGCGGCCCGGGACGCGCGGTCCGCGTTGCCCGCGGGCACCGCCGCGGAGCCGACGCGAAGGCAGGCCGGACCGCCGGCACCACCGGCAGGCTGGTGAGGCGTCGGTTCAGGCCGCCGGCACCTCGCGCAACCGGAAGGACGGCCCGGAACCGAGCCGCTCGGAGGGCGTGCCGTACCGCAGGATCAGCTCGCGGACGGCACGGGCGTGCTCCGCGTCGCCGAGCGGCTCCGCCACGGCGCGGAACGTCCGCTCGCCGATCGTGACCCGGCAGCGCGGCTCGGCGAGCAGGTTGCGCGCCCATCCCGCGGCGGCGTCGCCGGCCGCGACCAGCACCGAACCGTCGGGTTCCTCCGCGAATCCCACCACCACCGAGCGGGCCAGGCCGCTGCGACGCCCCACCGTCTCCAGCCGCGCGGCCCGTCCCCAGGCCACGAGGTCGTTCTCGTAGGAGCGCTCCGGGTGCGGCGCGTCAGGCATGCGGCCCCGGGCCTACCCGCGCCCCCGCTGCCAGGACTTGCCCTCCGATGCCACCGCCGGCGCGTACACCATCTCGACCTGCTGCATGGCGCGGATGTCGCGCGCGCCGAGCGCGGCCATCGACTGGCGCAGCGCCCCGACCAGGTTCTCCGACCCGTCCGTGACCCGCGCCGGACCGAAGAGGATCCGCTCCAGGGTCCCCACGGTCCCGACCCGGATCCGGGTCCCGCGCGGCAGGGTCGGCGACGGCGCGGCCATCCCCCAGTTCGTGCCGCGACCGGGGGCCTCCTCGGCCCGGGCCAGGGGAGAGCCCAGCATCACCGCGTCCGCGCCCGCCGCGATTGCCTTGGCGATCTCGCCGCCCCGGCGCATCCCCCCGTCGCCGATCACGGGCACGTAGCGCCCGGTCTCGTCGAAGTACGTGTCGCGCGCGGCAGCGACGTCGCTGATCGCCGTGACCTGCGGCACCCCGATCCCGAGCACCTCCCGGGTGGTGCATGCCGCGCCGGGCCCGACGCCCACGAAGATCGCCGCGATCCCCTGCCCCATCAGCTGGTACGCCGCGTCGAACGATGTCGTGTTGCCCACCGCGACCGGGATCGGCATGAACCGGGTGAAGTCGGCCAGCTCCAGCGGGTCGTAGCCGGTCGCCAGGTGTCGGGCCGAGCTGACCTGCGACTGGACCAGGAAGAGGTCGGCGCCGTGCTCGGCACAGAAGGGCCCGAAGCGCCGCGCCGCAGCAGGCGTGGCCGAGACGGCGACCGGGCTGCCGGCGGCGCGGATCTCGTCGATCCGCCGCGCGACCAGCTCGTCCCGGATCGGCTGCGCGTAGGCCTCGGCCAGGATCCCCTGCACTTCGCCGTCGGGCGCCGTGGCGATCCGCTCCAGCAGCGCGTCCGCGTCCTCGTACCGGGTCTGCACGCCCTCAAGGTTGAGCACCGCCAGGCCGCCCAGGCCGGCCAGCACGCCCGCGAAGCGCGCGTCCACCACGGCGTCCATCGCGGCCGCGAGGATCGGGATGCGCAGCCCGATGCCCGCGATCCCCACCGAGGTGTCGACGTCGGCAGGCTCCACCGTCTCCACGCCCGGGGCCAGCGAGACGTCGTCGAAGCCGTACGTCGGCCGGATCGAGTCGACACGGGAGGGGCGCCGCCCGAGCGCGGGGGACGCGGCGGGGGCGTGGGCGTTCGAGGCCTGCAGCACGATCGATCGACGCTCCCTGCGCGTGGCGGTCGAAGTGGTTGCGGCGCAGTATAGCCGGATGGACATGCGATTCAGCCCGACCGAGGGGTCCAGCGACGCCCCCGGCACCGCTCCCTCCGACCCCGGTTCGCAGGGCACTCCGCCGCGCGCCCGGTCCGTGGATGCCACGGCTGACCCGGAGCCGGCGCTCGTCACGCTCGACCAGATCCGCCATGCCGCCGACCTGCTCCGCGGCGTCACCGTGCGGACACCCCTGCTCCGGTTCGGATCGCCGGACGAAGGGGACCCGCTGGGCCGCACCCGGGCGTGGCTGAAGCCGGAGTCGCTGCAGCCGATCGGCGCGTTCAAGCTGCGCGGCGCGTACTTCAACATCGCGACGCTCCCACCGGGGCGCCGCGCGGCCGGCGTCGTCGCCCATTCCAGCGGGAACCACGCGCAGGGCGTGGCGCGTGCCGCCCGCCTGCTGGGGGTCCGGGCGGTGATCGTGATGCCTGCCGACGCGCCCGCGGTCAAGGTCGAGCGCGTGCGCGCCGACGGGGCCGAGGTCGTGGTGGTCGGCCCCTCGAGCGAGGAGCGCGCGGAACGCGCCGCGGAGATCGCCCGGGTCCAGGGGCTCTCCCTGGTCGCGCCCTACGACGACGCCGCGACCATCACCGGCCAGGGGACGGTCGGCCTCGAGATCGTCGAGCAGCTCGCCGAGCTCGAGATAGCCGCCGGCCCCAGGGCGGATGGCGCGAGGATCGGCACCCTCGCGCCGTTCACCGTGCTGGTCCCGGTGGGCGGCGGCGGGCTCGCGAGCGGCGTGGCCGTGGCCGTGAAGGCACTGCACCCCGACGCGGTGGTGATCGGCGTGGAGCCCGAGCTGGCCGCCGACGCGCGCGATTCCCTGGCGCAGGGCCGGATCGTGACGTGGCCCGCCGACCGGGTCGGGCGCACCATCGCGGACGGCCAGCGGACCGCCCACATCGGCCGGATCCCGTTCGCCCACATGCGGCGCCTCCTCCACGGCATCGTCACGGTCTCCGAGGACGAGATCGCCCGGGCCATGGTCCGGGCCTCGCGCGAGGCGCGGCTGGTGCTCGAGCCGTCGGGCGCGACGACGCTGGCCGCGTGGCTCTTCCACGCCGGGGAGCTTCCCGCGAGTGGCCGCGTGGTCTGTGTGCTCACCGGCGGCAACGTGGATCCGGCGCGCTACGAGGAGCTGCTGGCCCGGGGCATCGCGGCCGGCGGCTGACCGGCGCCGCCGGGCTGATCGCCGTCGCCTGGGGCGGCCGTCGAGGCCGGCGGCTGACCGCCGGCTGGCCGAGGACCGCCATACTCGGGTTCAGAGCCGGACGAAGCGCTCCACGGGCAGCACGAAGACGACCGCGCCGCCCATCTCGACCTCCACCGGGTAGGGGAGGTAGAACTCGCCCGGCTCCATGACGGGCGGCATCGGGTTCACGATCTGCGTGCGCGAGTGGCACTGCTCGCCCACGATGCCGATCACCTGGTCAACCTGGTCGTCCTCGACCCCGAGCATGACCGTGGCATTGGTCTGCCGGAGGAACCCGCCCGAGGAGTGCAGCCGGGTGGCACGGAACTCCCGCGCAAGGAGCGCATCCACGAGCGCGCCCGCGTCCTCGCTGTGGACGATCGCCACCACCAGTTTCACGCGCCGCAGTATAGGCGTCGTGTACGCACCGACCGAAGCGCCCCGCGCGCCTCTGTGTCCGCGCGCACGCGGCGGGTATGATGGCCTGCGGGCGCGTGGGGCTCGCCCGGACGCCTCGCGAGGTCCAGGCCGGATGCCGCGGCGGGCGTGAGCACGGGACGCACGCCCGCGCCGTCGTCGTGGAGACTGCGATGTCGAGCGAACTCACCGATCCCCGCGACCCGCTCCTGTCCGGTGCGCTGAGGCTCGCCGGGACGAGCGACCGTGACGCCCGGCTGGCCGGCCTGGCCAGGGATGCCGCCGGGGTCGTGCCCGGCGGGACCGCCGTCGTGTACCTGCTCGACGACCGTGGCACGCTCTACCCTGCCGCCGCCCATCCGATCGATGTCGCGGACCTGGATCCGCTCGACGGGACGGCCGTCATCGCGCCCGAGGAGGCGGCGGCACCGCCGACCGCGACCGACGCGGCCGCCCTCGCCGTGGGGGATCGCCGCGAGGTGGTGGCGCTCTCCGGCGGCGACATCCCGTCCGCGCTGCTCGGGGCGATCCCGGGGTCCGCGGCGGTGGTCCACGTCCCGCTCGTGCTGCGCCGTCCCGCGGAGCACCCCGACGTGGAGGGCGTCCTCTCGATCGCCTGCCCCTCCGCCCCGCCCGACGGGCCCGGGCTGGACATGCTGCGCGGTATCGCGGCGCTCGCGGCGATGGCCGCGCTGCAGGCCCGCCTGGAGCACGCCCTGGCCGAGCGCTCGGACTGGTTCGAGCGGCTGGCCCACACGGACGCGCTGACCGGGCTCGCGAACCGGCGCACCGCGGACCGCGTGCTGGAGCTGGAGCTGGCGCGCGCCGCCCGTCAGGGCACCGCCGTCTGCCTGGCGGTCTTCGGCGTGGAAGGCCAGGACGAGACGACCGAGCGGCACGGCGCCTCCGCTGCCGACGACGTCCTCCGCCGGGTGGCGGCCTCGCTCGCGGAGACGGTCCGGCTGGTGGACACCGTCGCCCGCTATGGCAGAGGGGAGTTCCTGGTGATCGCTCCCGGCTCCACGGGCCTCGCCATGGCCGAGCGGGCGGCGGCGGCGGTGCGGGAGCTGGAGCCCGGGCCGGGCGGCGAGCCGGTGCGGGTGAGCGTCGGCGTGGCCTCCTTCCCCGCCCACGGGACCAGCCCGGACGAGCTGATCGACGCCGCGGAGCGGGCACTCGCCGCGGCTCGCGAGCAGGGCGGCACGGTCGCGGCCGCCGGCTGAACGTCGGCAGGCCTCAGCGCCCCTCGCGGCCGGGCTCGAGGAACGCGCGCACCGCGACCACGACGTCGTGCGCGATCTCGTCGGCCGGTCGGTCGGCGTCGACCACCCGCCACCGCGCGGGCTCGGCGCCGGCCAGCTCGAGGAAGCCGGCACGCACGCGCTCGTGGTACGCGGTGTCGAACGCGTCCGGGGACTCGAAGCGGTTGACGCTCCCCGGCTCGCCGGCCATGCGCCGCGCCATCCCGGCCTCCACGGAGAGGTCCAGCAGGATGACCAGGTCGGGCCGCACCCCGCGCGTCGCGAACGCCTCCAGGGCCCGCAGCTGGTCGAGCGGAAGCCCGCTCCCGTATCCCTGGTAGGCGGCCGTCGAGTCCGCGTACCGGTCGCAGACCACCACCGCCCCGCGAGCCAGCGCCGGCTCGATCACGTCGTCGACGTGCTGGGCGCGCGCCGCGCTGAAGAGCAGCGCATCGGCCCTGGCCGAGTGGCGGCCGGCGGCATCCCGGTCGAGCAGCACCGCCCGCACCCGCTCGCCGAGCGGGGTGCCACCGGGCTCGCGCGTCAGGACCACGTCCAGGCCGTCGGCGCGAAGCGTCGCCGCGAGGCGCTCCGCCTGCGTCGACTTGCCCGAGCCGTCGGGCCCCTCGAACGTGATGAACCGGCCCCGCTGCCTGCCCTCGATCATCGCGTCGGCAGTCTACCGGCTGCCCGTCCGCGGCTATCGCCAGGCGCGCACCTTGTCCGGGTAGAGCCTGACGCGCCGGTACGGCTCCCGGCCCCGCGACTGCGAGACCACGTTGGCCCGCTCGGCCATCTGGTGCTGCAGGCGCCGGATGTAGGCGTTCTGCGGGGAGAGCTCGACCGGCCGTGACTCGTTGAGGACCAGTCCGATCGCCTCCTCGGTCTCCCGGAGGGCGGCCTCC
>JAJYDP010000194.1 GCA_021777365.1 Chloroflexota bacterium
ACGAGGGTTCGACCCGGTGAGCTGGGACGCCGACCAGGAGCGCGCCGCGCGGGCACAGGTCGAACGGCGACCCGCCGGTCACGTCGTGCCGGTCCTGCGGCGGCACGCCCTGCTCGGGACGGTGACGGCGATGCTCTCTTACCGCCCGGACGAGCTGCTTCCGCTCGTGTCGGCGCCGCTGCTGGTGGCGATCGCGGGGGCGCCTGCGCCCGACGACGAGTCGGCGCGCGACCGCGAGCTCGAGCTGGGGGAGGCGCTACGGCTGCCGGGAGGGCCCGTGCGGCAGGTCCGCTATCCCGCCGCCGGCCACAACCTCATGCGCTACGTGCCGGACGCGCTGGCAGGGGAGCTCGTGGGGCTGCTGGAGCTGGCCGGCGGCCGGGGGGTTCCGGGGACATAGCCGACCAACGACCTCCGGGACCATTGTTCGACAGGTCCCGTACCAGGGGGTGATCCGCGGAGCGTCGCGCGCGCCCGACCATCTGCGCCATGGTACGCAGAGTCCTCGCCGGCGTGTTCTGGTTCGTGGCCGTGGTGGCGTGGTACGGGTTCGCGTCGTTCGTGTTCGGCCTCCCGGCGGCCGCAGGCCCCGTGGTCGCCGTCGCGATCGCAGCGTTCGTGACCATCGACCCCCGCCACTGGATCTGGCAGACCCGGCGCGTCCAGCAGTAGAGTTCGGCGGCCCGCCTGGGCCGCTCTGTCGCGCCGAGCCGCGCTCGGCGGCCCTCGAGCGCCGAGTCCTCGTGGATCACGCCGCCCTCGAGCAGCGTGAGCAGGACCCGCACGTCCCCGAGCGGCCCACGCCCGTCGTACCATGTCGCCGTGGACATCGGTCTTCTGCTCGTGGTGATCCTGATCGCGGTCTTCGTGTGGCGCGGTCCCAAGACGCTGCCCCAGCTGGGCAGGATGTTCGGCGAGGGCGTGCGAGCCGTCCGCCGGGAGGCACGACGGGACGGCGACCACGCCGGTGACGACTCGTCGGGGCCGCCGGAGACCGACGGTCGCTGATCCCGTGGAACGGCTGCCCCAGCACGTTCGCGCCATCGTCACCGAGATCGAGACCGAGATCGGCGAAGACGGGGCGGAGCCCATCGAGCTGGGTGAGCCCACTCCCGCCGAGGTCATCGAGGGTCGACCGGCGGGACCGGACGGGCAGGTGCCCAGGCTGGAGGGCGACGCGTTCGCGGTCGAGTCGGCCGTCCGGCAGATCCTCGCCGAGATCGGCGAGGACCCCGATCGCCCGGGCCTGGCGGCGACACCTCGGCGCGTCCACCGGATGTACGCCGAGCTGACGGCCGGCTACCACGTCGACCGCGCGCGGCTGATCAACAACGCCATCTTCGATGTCGACTACAGCGAGATGGTGGTCGTGAAGGACATCCCCTTCTACAGCCTGTGCGAGCACCACCTGCTGCCGTTCTTCGGGAACGCCGCGGTCGCATACATCCCGAAGGGGCGCGTGATCGGGCTCTCCAAGATTCCGCGGATCGTCGAGATGTACGCCCGGCGACTGCAGGTGCAGGAGCGCATGACCCAGCAGATCGCGGACTTCCTGATGGAGACGCTCGACCCGATGGGAGTCGGCGTGGTCCTGGAGGCGACCCACCTGTGCGCGGTGATGCGGGGGGTCAAGAAGAGCGGGACCGTCATGACGACCAGCGCGGTGCTCGGCGTCTTCCGCCGGCGCGACCGTACGCGGGCGGAGTTCTTCTCCCACCTCGAGCGCCGCCCGCCGGGCGAGTGAGTGAACGGCCGCGCGGCCGCAGGCGCGGCCGTATTCGCGGCCGCCTGACCGGCGCCGTCTGCCGCGGGCACGGTCGCGCGTCTCCCCGCCCGACGTATGATGCGCGGCGATGAACAGGCGGCAGTCCACCCCATGACCGAGCGCCCCATCAAGGTCCTCATCGCCAAGCCGGGGCTTGACGGCCACGACCGCGGCGCGAAGGTGCTTGCGCGCGGGCTGCGCGACGAAGGCTTCGAGGTCGTGTACACCGGGCTCCGGCAGACGCCCGAGATGATCGCGTCGACCGCGCTCCAGGAGGACGTCGACGTGGTCGGGCTGTCGATCCTCTCCGGCGCGCACATGACCCTGCTGCCCAAGATCTGCCGGGCGCTGCGCGAGGAAGGGCTCGGCGACGTCCTCGTCACCGCCGGCGGGATCATCCCCGACGACGACATCTCCGCGCTGCGCGAGGCGGGTGTGCGGCGCGTGTTCGGACCCGGAACGACGATCGGCGAGGTCGCGGAGTACCTGCGCGCGAACGTCCGCCCGCGCGACGCGGCATGAGGGTACGAGAGCCTGGCCGCGGCCTCGCGACCGGGGCCGCGCGCGAGACGTTCGCGACGTGACCGCGGCCGCCCGCGGCACCGAGCTTGCGGAGCGTGCGCGGGCGGGTGACCGCCGGAGCCTGGCCCGCCTCCTCACCGAGATCGAGGACCGGACGCGCGTCGCCGAGGCCGCCCTGCGGATCCTCTACCCGCGGACCGGGGGCGCCCATCTCGTGGGTGTGACCGGGGCGCCCGGGGCCGGCAAGAGCACCCTCGTTGCGTCGCTCGTCCGGGCCGTCCGCGCATCGGGACGGCCGGCCGCCGTCCTCGCGATCGACCCGTCGAGCCCCATCACAGGCGGCGCCATCCTGGGCGATCGGATCCGCATGCAGGAGCACGCGGGCGACCGCGACGTCTTCATCCGGTCGATGGCCTCCCGCGGGCACGCGGGTGGGCTCGCCGCCGCGTCGGTCGACGCCGCCGTCGCGCTCGACGCCGCGGGATTCCCGATCGTCTTCCTCGAGACCGTCGGGGCCGGGCAGAGCGAGGTCGAGGTCGCGTCGATCGCGGACACGACGCTCGTGGTGGAGGCGCCCGAGATGGGCGACGAGGTGCAGGCGATCAAGGCTGGCCTGCTCGAGGTGGCCGACATCGTGGTGGTGACCAAGGGCGATCGCCCCGGGGCGCAGCGAACCGCCGCCCAGCTCCGGGCGATGCTCACGATCGGAGCGAGCGACGAGGCGGAGGCGATCCGGCGCGCCGAGGCCCGCGGCCGCCGCCGTCCGAAGCGGCCCGAGGTGTTGCTGGTGACCGCGCCGACCGGAGACGGGATCCCGGAGCTCCTCGATGCGCTCGACCGACGGGCCGGCGAGCGGGGGCCCGCGGCACTCCAGTCGGCGAGGGTCGCCCGCGCCGCCGCACAGCTCGACGCCGTCCTCGCCGAGCGGCTTCGGGCCCGGCTGCGCGCTCCCGGCCACGCGGCGGAGCTGGCCGCGATCCTGCACGCGATCGCGGGCCACGAGATCGACCCGTACGCGGCCGCCGACCGGCTCTTGGAGCGGCTGGAAGGGGAGCACGAGCGGCCGCACGGCGAGCAGGAGGGGCCTGGGATGACGGCCGACCGGCCCGCGCGGGGCGTCGCAGCGACCTGACGGGTGCCATCGCGGGTGCAGTACCCTTCGGGTCCATGAGCATCAGGACGGTCCTCGTCTGCGGCGCGGGGCTGATGGGACACGGCATCGCCCAGGTCTGCGCGGTCACCGGTCACGACGTCTTTCTCTTCGAGCCCGACCGGGCCCGGTCGGAGGCGGGCATGGCACGGATCGCGGGCAACCTGGAGCGGGCGGTCCAGAAGGAGCGGATGACCGCGCAGGAGCGCCAGGCGGCGCTGGGGCGAATCCGCATCGCCGACGCCCTCGGCGGAGCGGTCGCGCAGTGCGACCTGGCCGTCGAGGCCGTCTTCGAGGACGAGGCGGTCAAGCGGTCGCTGTTCGCCGAGCTCGACCAGCGCGCCCCGGAGCACACGATCCTCGCCTCGAACACCAGCTCGATCAGCATCACCCGGCTGGCCGCCGCCGTGCGACCGGCCAGGCGGGCTCGGTTCATCGGCATGCACTTCTTCAGCCCCGTGCCCGTGATGCCCCTGATCGAGCTCGTGCGCGGCGCCGAGACCTCCGAGCAGGCCGAGGCGGACATCCGCGGGCTGGCGGCGGAGCTGGGCAAGCAGGTCATCGTCAGCAAGGACCGCCCGGGCTTCGTCGTGAACCGGATCCTGATGCCGCTCCTGGTCGAGGCCATGCGCGCGTACGAGGAAGGGCTCGGCACGCTGGAGGACATCGACGCCGGCGTGCGCCTCGGGCTCAACCACCCGATGGGGCCGCTCGAGCTGGCCGACTTCATCGGGCTCGACGTCTGCCTGCACGTCATGGAGGTCCTGTACGCGGGATTCCACGAACCGCAGTTCGCGCCCCCGCCGATCCTTCGCCAGCTGGTCGATGCGGGGTACCTTGGCCAGAAGTCGGGTCGCGGCTTCTACACCTACCCGCGGCCCCCGAAGGCGTAGCGGCAGGGGAGCGGGCCGGTGTTCGACGGCGCGCTCAGTGAGGAGGAGCGACTCCTCCGCGACACCGTCCGCGACTTCGCCGCCCGGGAGCTCGCTCCGGGTGCGGCGGAACGCGACGAGCAGGAGCACTACGAACGGCGCCTCTTCGACGCGATGGCCGGGCTCGGCCTGACGGGTGCGCCCTTCCCGGAGTCGATCGGCGGCGGCGGCATCGCCTACCGCGCCTGGACGCTCGTCATGGAGGAGCTGGGTGCCGTCGACATGGCCATGGCCGTGTCGCTGAGCGTGCACGTCCTGTCGCAGGCGCCCGTGGTCCGGTGGGGAACCACGGAGCAGCACCAGCGCTGGCTCGCGCCGATGCTCCGCGGGGAACGCATGGGCGCCTTCGCGCTGACCGAGCCGAACGCCGGGTCCGACGCCGCCGCGATTCGCCTGCGGGCAACGCGGATCGGGCCGGCGGACGCGCCCACGGCATATCGACTGGACGGCACCAAGATCTGGATCAGCAACGCGCCCGAGGCCGAGCACTACCTGGTCTTCGCCACGCTCGATCCCGAGGCCGGACCCTCCGCGATCACCGCCTTCCTGGTCGAGAAGGGCACCCCGGGGTTCGAGTTCGGACGCAAGGAGCGGAAGCTCGGGATCCGCGCCAACCCCGCCTCCGAGATCGTGTTCCACGGCGCCGAGGTGCTCGCGGCGAACCGCCTCGGCCGCGAGGGCGAGGGGTACCGCATCGCGCTGTCCTCGCTCGGCGAGGGGAGGATCTCGATCGCGGCCGCCTGCACGGGAATCGCCCGGGCCGCGCTGGAGGCCGCGGCTCGCTACTGCGCCGAGCGACAGGCGTTCGGTGGCCCGCTCACGGACCAGCAGGGCGTGCGGTTCATGCTCGCGGAGATGGCGCAGCAGGTGGCCGCGGCCCGGGCCCTTACACGTGCCGCCGCCGAGGCGAAGGACCGCGGCGAGCCGATCGCCGAGGCGTCGTCGCTCGCGAAGTGGACGGCATCCGACGCGGCGATGCGCGTGGCGAGCGACGCGGTGCAGCTCTTCGGCGCGGCCGGGTACAGCCGCGAGAACCCGGTCGAGCGGTACCTCCGCGACGCGAAGGGCGCGCAGATCTACGAGGGCACCAACCAGATCCATCGGTTGATCGTGGCCGAGCAACTCATGAGGGGGCTGGGGCTCGGAGGATAGCGGCGGGAGAAGGCCGAGAACTGCTACGCGGCGGCGTGGGCAGTAGATCGGCGGCCCTCCGGCGAGATGACCTTCGCCCATGGCAGACCCGCCCGTTGACGGCCAGCTTCGTCGCGACGGCGCGCGACCCGCACCACCTTCGGGTCATTTGGATCTTGCGGCGGCCGCGCGCAGGCGAATGCTGTTTTCGCGCGCAGGGAGCGTTGACGCGCGGCCGTGCCCAGGCCGCTTCGACCGCGCCGAGCCACTGGCGAGACCGACCCGCGTGCAGCCCCGCGAAGGGGTGGTGGCCATGGAGCGCATCTTCCGGATGTTCGCGGCGACTTGGTGGCCGCAGCGCCCCGCAAACACCCGCGCCGCCTCTGGCGCCCGGTCGGCCGTGTGCGCGCATCGAGAGCGCCTGATCGGTGCCCCTCTCGACCGCGTCTTCGAGCTCGTCGGCGACATCGAATGGCTCCCGGGCTGGAACCCGTACCTGGAGACCCGCAAGGTCAGCGGTCCCTTCGACCGCGTGGGGACGAGCTTCGACGCCACGGTGAGGCTGCTGGGCCTGGAGTTCGCCGGACGCGGCACGGTGGTGGAGGCGGAACCGCGCCGCCTCGTGCACCTCCGCGTCGCTTGCACCGAGCGCGGCGGGACAGGGGACTGGATCTACACCCTCGATCCGATCGACGGAGGCACGCGTTGCTCGATCGCCATCGAGTGCGAGGCATCGGGCACGCTTCTCGCCCTCGAGCACCTGTTCGGCCGCTCCGCCGTGCAGACGGCGCTCGAACGGACGGTGCAGCAGCTGCTCGACAACCTGGCGTCGCTCGCCGAGCCGAAAGTGCCGCAGCCCGCGTGAAGCTGAGCAGTTCCCGTCACGGCATGGCGCGGGCCACCTGACCCAGATTCCCTCGCCCGAATCCCGCGGCGCGAGGTCGCCCGAGGCTGTCCACACCGAGGACGTGCAGCACTCGACCCCCGAGGATGGGCGGGTCGAGAGTGGATGCCATGGACACGCGCCGCCGGCTGGCCACCTTCGCCGTCGTGCTTGCGCTCTCGGCAGCGATCGTTGCCCTCGCCCTCTTTGTGTTCGACGCCGGCAGGGGCGCAGACGTGTTGCGCCCGCTCCTGGCACCCGGCGATCCCGATCTGGCAGCCTTCGCCGCTCCCTTCAGCAACGCGAGCACCGTGGCGCTCCTCACACTGGTGGGCGCGCTGGTCCTCGGGGTGCTTCTCCTAGTCGCCGGCCGACGGCTCCTGTTCGGCCTGTCGGCCGTGTGGTCCCTGCTCACGCTGGCCGGCCTTGCCATGTGGCTCGCCCCGATCTCCGGCCCCATGCCCCAGTGGCAGGTCCTGCCCGTCGCGCTGCCGATCGAGGCGCTCGACCCGCTGCTCACGGCGGCATGCCTCGCATGCCTGGCCAGCTCTGTTGCCGGGTGGCTCGTGACGCCGTTCGGCTGGAACTGGCTCTCGGGCGCCCGCACCGCCGCAGATACGCCAAAGTTGAGGCGCTCACCGCGCTGAACGCAGTTCCGAAGAGCCGGGCCTCCGCCCGTTCGGACGCAAGATCGCATAGCCAGAGCGGCCCCGGCCAGTGTTCGGCAGGCGCCAAGAGGAGCGCCTGCGTCGTGACCGTCCGTGCGCGGCGAGGGTCACGGTTCCGAGGTCCATGAACCTTGCCCTTGCAGTGCTACCCGGCGGCGTGGGCATCCGGCCCCGGCCAGGCTCTTGGTCGCCGGCTAGTGTGTTCTTCCCGTCCTTCGGCTCTTGCACCTCGGGCGACGTGGCGGATGCTGACGGCGCACGCGGGGGGTGTTGACGCGCGGCCGGTGCCCAGGCCGCCTCGACCGCGCCGAGCCACTGGCGAGACCGACCCGGGATGCAGTGGCCCTCAGGGCCAGGAGGTTCCCGTGCCGCGCTACATAGCCGTGCACCCGGCGGCGTTCACCGAGGAACAGCTGCAGCCCCTGACGACGGCGCCCGTCCCCGCAGGCGTCGTCTGGATCAGCACGTACTGCGGCTTCGCGGACAACACGACCTACTGCCACTGGGTGGCCCCCACCCGGGAGGTCCTCGCCGGGGTCTTCAAGCAGTACGAGATCCCGTATACGGCCATCCACGAGGTGCGCCGCTTCGACCCTGCCACCGCCCAGCTCGAACCCGCTCCCATCGAGGTCAAGGTCGCACAGCCGGTCTGAGTACGTCGACGCCGGGTCCCGCGATCGGCAGCTGACCCGGGCCGTGTCGGACGCGCTAGCATGCCCCGATGGGCAGCCAGCCATTCTTGCCGGACGGGCCGTCCGGCCGTGTCTTCGTCGTGTCGGCCACGCGCACGCCCATCGGCCGGTTCGCGGGCAGCCTCGCGGACGTGCCCGCCCCCGTCCTCGGCGGGATCGCCATCCGCGGCGCCGTCGAGCGTGCCGGCGTGCCTCCCGAGTCGGTCGAGGAGGTGCTGATGGGGCAGGTGCTCCAGGCCGGTGCCGGGCAGGCGCCCGCACGCCAGGCGGCCCTGAAGGCAGGCCTCCCGGACGGCGCCAGCGCCACCACGATCAACCGCGTCTGTGGCTCCGGCATGAAGTCGATCATGCTCGCGGCGGCCGAGATCCGGGCGGGCGACGCCGAGGTCGTGGTGGCGGGCGGCATGGAGAGCATGAACCAGGCGCCGTACCTGCTGCCGAAGGCGCGC
>JAJYDP010000195.1 GCA_021777365.1 Chloroflexota bacterium
ATGTGCGACCCGGCCGCGCCCCTCCCCTCGCCCGGGTGCCGCCCCGCATCCGTGCCGGTCGCGCCGGCGCCGTGCGAGATGGACCCGTGGCCGCCCGGGCCGTAGGCGGCACCGGACGCGGGATCGGCCGCTCCGTCGACCACCACGGCCGTCGCGACGGGCGGGACCGGCTTGCGCAGCACGATCCCCAGCTCGCCGGCCTGGACCTCGAGCTCGGCCAGCCCGGAGCGCTCGAGGAGATCCTCGAGCCGGTCGATGAGGGCGAGGAGTTCCTCGGTGGTGGTCATGCCGGCTCCTCGGGCAACCCGCGGGCCGCGAGCGCGGCCCGGCGGCGGCACTCCGGCTCGCGGGCCGCGAGCGCGGCCCGATGGCGGCACTCCGGCTCGCGGGCGGCAAGCGGGGCCCAGTAGCGGCACGCGCGGCGGGTGGTGCTCATGCGTCGACCCACCGGCGGAGGAGCAGGACGCTGTTCTGGCCCCCGAACCCGAACGCGTTGACCAGTGCCACGTCGAAGGTCCCACGGCGTGCCTCGCCGCGCACCACGTCCATGCCCGCGGCCTCCACGTCCGGATCGTCCAGGTTCAGTGTCGGCGGCACGCAGCCCTCGACCAGGGAGCGGACCGAGACGGCCGCCCCGATCGCGCCCGCCGCTCCGAGCGTGTGGCCGATCGCGCTCTTGGTGGCCGTGATCGGCACGCGGTCGGCACGGTCGCCAAAGAGCGCCCGGAGCCCGCCCAGCTCGGCGCGGTCCCCCTCGGGCGTGCTCGTCGCGTGGGCGCTCACGAAGTCGACGTCACCCGGCTCCATCCCGGCCTTCACGAAGGCACGGCGCGCGGCACGCACCGCACCGCTCGCGCCCGGTGCCGGGAGGGTGAGATGGTACGCATCCGCCGATGCGGCGTAGCCGACGAGCTCGGCCAGGATGCGCGCGCCGCGGGCCCGGGCATGATCCAGGTCCTCCAGCACCAGGGTGGCCGCGCCCTCGGCGACGACGAAGCCGTCGCGTCCACGATCGAAGGGCCGGCTCGCCGCGGCGGGATCGTCGTTGCGGGTGCTGAGCGCCTTCATGGCCGAGAAGGCCCCGACGATCCCCTCCAGGACCGTGGCTTCCGTCCCACCGGCCAGCATCACCTCCGCGTCGCCCCGGCGGATCGACTCGGCCGCCTCGCCGATGGCATGGCCGCCGCTGGCGCACGCGCTGATGGTGGCCATGCTGGGGCCGCGCGCGCCAAGGACCAGGCCGACCTGCCCGGCCGTCATGTTGGCGATCGCCATGGGGACGAAGAAGGGGCTGAGCCGGTCCGGGCCGCGCTCCACGTAGGTCCGGATCTCGTCGAAGATCGTGGCCGCCCCGCCGAATCCGGTGCCCACGAACGCGCCGGTGGCATCCGCGAGGGGCCCCTCGAGCCGCTCCGGGAGCCCGGCGTCGGCGAGCGCCTCCTGCGTGGCAAGGAGCGAGAGCTGCGTGGCCCGGTCCGTGCGGCGGAGCGCCTTGCGGTCCAGGACGCGCGTGGGGTCGGCGTCCAGTGCCTCCCCGGCGATCCGGCTCTCCAGGCGCGAGGCGTCGAAGGAGGCGATGGGGCGGATCCCGGACTCGCCCGCGAGGAGCCGGCCCCAGGTCGCGGGCAGGTCGGCGCCCAGCGGCGTCACGGCACCGAGGCCGGTCACCACCACGCGGCGGGGTTCGGTCGACGTCACCGGACGTAGCGCCCCGTCCGGACCGTGGCGGCGCGATAGACGTCGCCGGCCAGGGCGCGCCGCGAGAGCTCGTCGCTCACCAGCTGCGTGTCGTAGGCGGAGCGGCGCAGGTCCGTCCGCACCTCGTCGCCGTCGATCTCCAGCAGCGCCCAGGCCGCCGCCGGGTCCCCGTCGAAGGCATAGCCGCAGGAGCCCGGGTTCACGATCTGCTTCCAGCCGAGGTCCCGCACGTCGGCGATGTGCGTGTGGCCGCAGGTCACGATGCGGGCGTCGGTGCGGGCCATCCGCTCGACGATCGTGGTGACGTCGACGTCCGTGCCCATCCCCGAGGTCTGGCTGCCGGGCGAGGCGTGACAGGCGAGCACCAGCGTCTCGTCCACGCGCACCCGTCGCTCGGCCGGCAGGCGCCGCAGCCAGTCGAGCCGCTCGTCCCCCAGCTCGTCGTGCGCCCACTCGGCGGCCACCACGTTCACCCGGGGGACCTCGTCGAACCAGGGGAACGCGCCGGCCATGTCCAGGTCGGCGGCCGCCACGTCCGTGTTGCCCTGGATGACGATCGCGCCCTGCGCCTCCAGCTCGCGAACCCGGTCGACCGCCTCGCACGGGCGGGGGCCGTTGAGGACGTAGTCGCCCAGGAAGACGACCAGGTCCGGCGCCTCGCGACGCACGTCGACCAGCGCCGCGTCGAGGGCGGTCGCGTTGCCGTGGATGTCGGAGAGGAGGGCGATGCGATAGGTCATGGCTGCCTCGTGATGGAAGGCCGCGGGCGGGCGTGCCCCGCGGCCGGCGTGCCGGGAGCGGCGGGGTGTGCCACGGCCGGAACGGCGCTCACCGGAGCGTGCCCGGCGGCGGGATGATGAACGAGAGGAGCGCCTCGCAGGCGACCTCGCCGTCGACGGTGGCGACCGCGCGGCCCTTCCCGAACCGCCGGCCGAGCTTCTCCATGGTGATCTCCAGGCGCAGCGTGTCGCCGGGGACCACGATCCGCCGGAACCGGCACTCCTCGATGCTGGCGAAGAGGCCCATCGTGTCGCCGAAGCCGGGCTGCTTCGCGACGTAGACGGCCATCGTCTGGGCCAGCGCCTCCACCTGGAGCACGCCCGGCATCACCGGCTGCCCGGGGAAGTGGCCCTGGAAGAACCACTCCGTGGCGGTGACGCCCTTCTCACCGACGATCCGCTGGTGGTCTGGGTCGTACTCCACGATCCGGTCGACGAGCAGGAACGGCCAGCGATGAGGGATCAGGGCCTGGATCTCGCGGGTGGTCAGCACGGTGGTCGACATCCGTCCCTCCCGATCAAGCGGCGCGCGTCAGTCGCGGGCCGCGGCGACGAACGCCGCCGGGCCGACCCGGTCGAGGAGGTTGGTGGTGAACCCGCCCTCCAGGAAGACCGGATGCGACAGGATCGCACGATGGAATGCCACGGTGGTCTCGAGGCCCTCGATGCGCAGCTCCGCCAGCGCCGTGCGCGCCCGCGCGATGGCGGTGGCGCGGTCGGGGCCGTGCACGATCAGCTTGCCGAGGAGCGAGTCGTAGTAGGGCGGCACCTCGTACCCGCGGTAGATGTGGCTGTCCATGCGGACGCCGGGACCGCCGGGTGCCTGGAAGTCCTCGATGGTGCCCGCCTGCGGCCGGAAGTCGTGCCCGACGTCCTCGGCCGTGATGCGGAACTCGATGGCGTGCCCGCGCAGGTCCACGTCCGCCTGCCTGTACCCGAGCGGCTCGCCGGCCGCGATCCGGATCTGCTCCGCCACCATGTCGATCCCGGTGAGCATCTCGGTGACCGGGTGCTCCACCTGGATCCGGCAGTTGATCTCGATGAAGTAGTAGTTGCCCTCTCCGTCGACCAGGAACTCGAGGGTGCCCACGTTCTCGTAGCCGGCGGCCACGATGGCCTGGACCGCCGACTCGCACAGGTGGCGCCGGCTCTCGGGGCCCAGCGCCGGGGTGGGCGCCTCCTCGATCAGCTTCTGGTGGCGCCGCTGCACCGAGCAGTCGCGCTCGCCCAGGTGGACGCCGTTGCCGTAGCGGTCCACGACCACCTGGACCTCGACGTGGCGGTTCTCCTCCAGCCACTTCTCGAGGTAGAGCGAGTCGTCGCCGAACGCGGCACGGGCCTCCGAGCGGCAGATGGTGAGCGCCTGCTCGAGCTCGCGGGGCGAGCGCACCATGCGCATCCCCTTGCCGCCGCCGCCGGCGGAGGGCTTGACGAGCACCGGGTAGCCGACCCGCTCCGCCTCCTCGAGCGCGTGCGCGTCGTCGCGGATGAGGCCGGAGCCGGGGATGGTGGGCAGCCCGTGCTCGGCCAGGAGGCGCCGCGTGGCGGCCTTGGAGGCGAAGCGCTCCAGGACCTCGGCGGAGGGGCCGATGAAGGTGAGACCGTGGGCGCGGACCATCTCGGCGAACGCGTCGTCCTCCGAGAGGAACCCGTAGCCGGGGTGGATCGCGTCGCAGCCGGTGACGATGGCGGCCGAGATGATCGAGGCCGCCGAGAGATAGCTGCGCTTCGCGTCGGCGGGACCGATGCAGATCGCCTCGTCGGCCTGCTGGACCGCGAGCGTGTCGATGTCGGCCTCGCTGTACGCCACCACAGCCGGCACACCGAGCTGGCGGCAGGCGCGCAGGACGCGCAGGGCGATCTCGCCGCGATTGGCGATGAGGATCTTGCCGAACACTCAGGCGACCTCCGGAGCCGGTGCGGGGGCGGCTGCTCCGGAACCGGCGACCGACGGTGCGGTGCCCGCCGACGCTCCGACGCCCGCCGGTGCCCCGGCGTCCGCCGGAGCCCCGAGGTCCGGTGCCGGCCCGGGCAGGTCCAGGTGGATCAGCGGCTGGCCGTACTCGACCGCCTCGCCCGACTGCGCGAGCAGGCGGCCGATGAACCCGTCGACCGGGGCCAGGACCTCCTGGCGAACCCCCAGGCAGTCCACGTAGCCGATCACGTCCCCGCTCTGCGCGCGACGCCCCGTCGTCCAGCCCTCGCGGGGGACGAAGTAGCCGACGGCGGGCGACGTGGCGACGGCAGGCTTGGCCGAAGCGCCCGAACCTGCGCCCGCCGCACGGGACTCCGGGCCTGCTCCCGCGGCCGCACCCGCGGACGCACCCGCCGAGGCGGCCGCGCCGGGCGCGATGTCCAGGAACCCACCCTGCGTCACCCGTGGGTCGCGCTCTGCACCCGGTCGGGTGACGTCGGCCGACTGGGCGCCCTCGGCGCGGGTGCCTTCGGCCGGCGCCCGGCGATCCTGCGCGGAAGCCGCTCCCGGCACGGACGCCGTGCGGGCGCCCCTTGCCGTGCTCCCTGGGACGGTCCCACCGGCGCGATGCGCGCCACCCCCGGACGTGGCCGTGGCCGATCCCGCGACGCGTCGCTCGTACGGTTTGCGCAGCCTGATCCGCCACGCGTCGGTCCGCACCTCGAGCTCGCCCAGGTCGCTCGCGTCCAGCCGCGCGACCAGCGCCGGCAGGAGGTCGTCCGCCAGCCGGCGGATGGCCTCGGGTGCTCCGGACACGGATTCCGGGGTCGCGGGCGGGGTGATGGCGTCGGCCTGGCCGACCCCCTCGACCGTCGCGGTGCCCGGCACCGCGGGGTCGGCAGAGCCTCGCGTCGCGGTCCACGGCGCCGCCGGGTCGGCGTCGGGCACGGTCCCTGCCGCCCGCTCCTCCGCGCTCACCTAGAGATCCTCCCGCAGCGGCGCGTCCACGTCGGGGTCCACCACGGGTCGCGCGGGGCCGGATTCGGGGACGCCGAGCGTGGCGCGCCCCGCCTCGATCAGGTCGCGCAGCCGGCCGGCCAGGTCGGAGCGGCGGGCCGCCGCGGGCGCCGCCTCGCGCTCCACGGTGGTGAAGGCACCCATCATCCGGTAGCGCAGGTAGCGGCGCTGCAGCAGCTCCTCCAGCGGCAGCGCACCCAGCTGGTCCAGGTGTGCGGCGATGCGGGCCGAGATCGCGCCGGCGACCGCGACGGGATCCTCGTGCGCGCCGCCGTGCGGCTCGGGGATCACCTCGTCGACCACGCCCAGCGCCACCTGGTCGACGGCCGTCATGCGCATGGATGCCGCCGCCTGCCGGGCCGCGGCCGCATCGCGCCACAGGATGCTGGCGCAGCCCTCCGGGCTGATCACCGAGTAGACGGCGTTCTCCAGCGCGAGCACCACGTCGGCGGTGGCGATGCCGAGCGCGCCGCCGGACCCGCCCTCACCGGTGATCACGGTCACGATCGGCGTGCGGAGCCCGGTCATCAGCGCGATGGAGCGGGCGATCGCCTCGGCCACGCCGCGCTCCTCTGAGGCCGGTCCCGGGTACGCGCCCCCGGTGTCCACGAAGGTCACCACGGGCAGCCGGAAGCGTTCCGCGAGCGAGAAGAGGCGCATCGCCTTGCGGTAGCCCTCCGGGTGCGCCATCCCGAAGTTGCGGCGGATGTTCTCGTCCGTCTCCGACCCGCGCTGGTGCCCCACGAAGACGAACGCGTGGCCAGGGATGCGCGCCACGCCTCCCACGATCGCGGGGTCGTCGCCGAAGACGCGGTCGCCGTGGAGCTCGAGCACGTCGGTGGCCATGGCGCGCACCAGGTCGAGCGTGTGGGGACGCTTGACGTTGCGCGCCGCCTGCACGCGCACCCAGGCGCGCTGCTGGGCGTCGGCGTCGGGGGCGGTCCCCGCGAAGCCGGCGGGGACGCCGGGGGCAGACGCTTCCGCGCGGGTGGGTGCCGGGCCGGACGTGACTCCGCCGGCGGTGGGGGCGGCCGGGCTGATGACGGACGGCGCCGCCGCTCGGCCGGAGGCCGACCCTGTCGGGCCACCGCCAGCCGGTGCCGCAGTGCCGGCGGGCGACATGGCCCTGGCACCGGAGCCGTCGCCCGGGCGACCCCCGATCACCTCGGCGGCGTGCGCGCCGATCTCCGCGGCCTGTGCCCCCAGGGCGGCCACGCCGCGGAGCCCGGCATCGACGACGGGCAGGCTGGGGAGCGCGGGCAGCTTCGGATTGAGGAAACCGAACGGCCGGAACGCCGCGTCGTGCCCGTCGCCCGCGGCCCGCGCCAGCGGCGTCCCGGGCGGGAAGGGGGCCGTCGAGCAGGGGGATCCCTCGCGCAGGTAGCAGAGGAGCTTGGAGACCTCGTCGCGAAGGTGATCGCGCGGCACCACGCGGTCGAGGAAGCCGTGCTCCAGCAGGAACTCCGCGCGCTGGTAGCCGGGCGGCAGCTCCACCGCGATCGTCCCGCTGGCCACCCGCTCGCCGGCGAACCGGATGAGCGCATCGGGCTCGGCGATGTTGATGTCGCCCAGCACCGCGTACGAGGCGAAGACGCCGCCGGTGGTCGGGTCCGTGAGGATGCTCACGTACGGCACCCCCGCGGCGGCGAGGCGCTCCAGCGCGGCACAGGTCTTGGCGAGCTGCATGAGGGCAAGCGTCCCCTCCTGCATGCGCGCGCCACCGGACGCCGAGACGATCACCAGCGGGATCCGTTCGGCCAGGGCGTGCTCCGCGGCTCGGGCGACCTTCTCGCCCACCACCGAGCCCATGGACCCGCCGATGAACGCGAAGTCCATGACGCAGATGGCGACCGGCTGACCGTCGATCCGCCCCACGCCCCACACCGCCGCGTCCCGCAGGCCGCTCGCGATGCGGGCGGCGGCGAGCCGGTCGGGGTACGGCTTGAGGTCGACGAACCCGAGCGGGTCGGTCGACTCGAGCCCGGCGTCGTGCTCCTCGAACGAGTCGGGGTCCAGGAGGACGCGCAGCCGGGCGTCGGCGCGGAGCCGGAAGTGGTGGCCGCACTTCGAGCAGACGCGCAGGTTCCGCTCGAGCTGCTTGTTGTAGAGCATCTCGCCGCAGCGCGGGCACTTGGTCCAGAGGTCCGGCGGGAACTCGGACCGGCGCGGCAGGAAGGGGAGCTTGATCGGCATCAGCCGTTCCTCCGCGCGCGATGCGGCGCCGCCAGTCCGTGGCGCCAGGCGACCACGACGGCCCCGGCGATCGAGACGCCGGAGGCGATGGCGCCGCCGACGAGCACGGGGCGGGGGACGCGCGCCATGGCCTGGCCGACCGCGGCGGGAGCGACGTCGAGCGCGACGGGCAGCGAGCCGGCGAACGGGATCGTCACCGGCAGCGCGGGGATCCGCCGCTGGGGGCCGCCGCCGAGTGTCGGCGGCGCCGGGAGCAGGTCGGGTGCCTGCGCCGCGCGGCGCAGGCTGGCCGCCAGGTCCTCCTCGAACCGGAACGACGGGTGGAACCTGACCAGGCTGCGCGACAGCACGTCGGCCGCGTGGGCCAGCTCAGGCTCGCGCGCCAGGTCCAGGTCGTCGGCAGGCGGCATCATGACCGGCGATCCGGCGGGGTCGCTGGCCCGGCTGGGGGCACGGACCCGCGGAGCTCGTCGGCCACGCTGCGCAGGGCGCGGTGCAGCAGCACGCGCACGGCACCCTCGGAACGGCCGAGTGCCG
>JAJYDP010000196.1 GCA_021777365.1 Chloroflexota bacterium
TCGGGCGGCGGGTGGAGCTGACGGTCGAGGCGGACAGCGAGCCCGACGCCCGGGCGATCGCCGATCGACTGGCAGGCGAGCTGTTCGCGAACCCGCTGATCGAGACCTGGTGGGTCGAGGGGGTCGCCGGGGCAAGCTCGGTCCGGAGCGCAGGACCGGCATGAGAGTCGGGGTCGTCGTCTTTCCCGGCTCCAACTGCGACCGCGACGCGCTGCACGCCGCGCGCCTGGCCGGCGCCGAGGCGGTGTCGCTCTGGCATGAGACCGCTGACCTCCGGGGCGCCGACCTCGTGATCCTGCCCGGGGGCTTCGCGTACGGTGACTACCTTCGCGCCGGCGTCCTGGCGAGGTTCAGCCCGATCATGGCGGCGGTCCGCGACCACGCGGCCCGGGGTGGCCTGGTGCTGGGGATCTGCAACGGGTTCCAGGTCCTCGCCGAGGCGGGGCTGGTGCCTGGCGCGCTGCTCCGCAACGCCTCGCTCCGCTTCGAGCACCGCTGGGTGCGCGTCTCCGTGGAACGGCGCGACACGCCGTTCACGCGCCTCGTGCCGGAGGGAATGCTGCTCCGGATGCCCGTCGCGCACGGCGAGGGCTGCTACTACCTGCCCGACGACGAGCTCGGCCGGCTCGAGGCATCCGGCCAGGTGCTGTTCCGCTACGCCGGGCCGGAGGGGAATCCCAACGGCTCCCTCCACGACATCGCGGGAGTCGTGGACGCGGGTGGCCGCGTCTGCGGGTTGATGCCGCATCCCGAGCGCGCGGCGGAGGCGCTCCTCGGCTCGGACGACGGCCTGCTCCTGCTGCGCTCGCTCGTCGAGAGTGCCGCGGCCGCGGTCCCGGCATGAGCGCCACGGGTGCGCCGCGCGTCGCGCTCACGGCGCCCGTGCCGCTCCACCGGCAGCTCGGCGTGACCGACTTCGAGCTCGACGCGATCCGGGCGAAGCTCGGCCGCGACCCGAATGAGCTCGAGCTCGCCATGTTCAGCGTGATGTGGAGCGAGCACTGCTCATACAAGAGCTCGAAGTCGCTCCTGCGCACGCTCCCCACGGCCGGGTCGGCCGTGGTGGCCGGGCCGGGCGAGAACGCCGGCGTCGTGTCGATCGGGGACGGGCTCGCGGTCGCCTTCAAGCTCGAGTCGCACAACCATCCCAGCGCGGTCGAGCCCTACCAGGGCGCCGCAACCGGGGTGGGCGGGATCCTGCGCGACATCTTCACCATGGGCGCCCGGCCCATCGCGGTGCTGGACGGCCTGAAGTTCGGCGATCCCTCGGAGGCGCGCACGCGGCACCTGGTGCGGGGCGTGGTTCGCGGCGTGGGTGGGTACGGGAACTGCGTCGGCGTGCCGACTATCGGCGGCGAGCTGGTGTTCCACCCGTCGTACGCCGGCAACCCGCTGGTGAACGTGATGGCCGTGGGGTTGCTGGAGGAGCGCCACCTCACCCGGGCGGCGGCGCCGGGACCCGGGAACCTCGCCGTGCTCTTCGGCTCGACCACCGGCCGCGACGGGATCGGGGGCGCCTCGGTGCTGGCGAGCGCCACGTTCGGCGAGGACGACCCCTCGAAGCGGCCCAGCGTGCAGGTGGGCGACCCGTTCGCCGAGAAGCTGCTGATCGAGGCCAGCCTCGAGCTGATCCGGCGCGGGCTGGTCGAGGGGCTCCAGGACCTGGGAGCGGCCGGCATCACGTGCGCAGTCTCGGAGACCGCCGACCGCGCCGGCACCGGCATCCTCGTCGACCTCGACGCGATTCCCCGGCGCGAGGAGGGGATGGCCCCGTTCGAGGTCATGATCAGCGAGTCGCAGGAGCGGATGCTCGCGATCGTGCGGCCGGAGCGGCTCGACGAGGTCGTCGAGGTCTGCACGCGCTGGGGCCTCCCCGCAGCGGTCATCGGGCGCGTCACCGGCGATGGCCTGGTCACCGTCGTGACCGGCGGCGTGGACGAACGCGGGTTGCCACGCCCGGCTGCGGAGGTGCTCGCGACCGTTCCGGCCGCGGCGCTCACCAGTGACGCGATCGTGTACGACCGGCCGGCGCAGCCGCCGACCCACCGCCGGCAGGCACCCGCGCCCGGCGCCCCGGAATCGGCCTCGGATCGCCTGCCCGTCCGCGGGATGGACCCGGGCGCGGTCCTCCGCGGGCTCCTCGGGAGCGCGAACCTGGGGAGCCGCGCGTGGGTCACCACCCAGTACGACGCCACGGTGGGCGCGGACACGGTGGAGGCGAGCGAGCGCGCCGCGGGCATCCTGCGGATCAAGGGGAGCGCGAAGGGTCTCGCCTGCGCGACCGATGCGGTGGCGGGCGTGGGCGCCTTCGACCCCTACCTCGGCGCGGCGCTCGCCGTCGCGGAGTGCACCCGGAACGTGGTGGTGACCGGGGCCCGCCCGCTCGGCGTGACGAACTGCCTGAACTACGGGGACCCCGGGAAGTCCGAGGCGTTCTGGCAGCTGTCCGAGGCCGTGCGAGGGGTGGGCGACGCGTGCCGCGCGCTCGGGCTGCCGGTCACCGGCGGCAACGTGAGCCTCTACAACGAGTCTCCGAACGGCCGCATCGTCCCCACCGCGCAGATCGGGGTCGTGGGCCTGCTCGACGACGTGGGTCGCCGGGTGACCCCCCAGTTCCGCCAGGCGGGCGACGTCGTGGCGCTGCTCGGCGAGGCCGTGCCGGGGCTCGCGGGTTCCGCGTACGCGGAGCTGGCCGGCTCGGCGGTGGAGGAGCGCCTGCCGTCGCTCGACCTGGCCCGCGAGGCGGCGCTCCAGCGGATGGCCCTTGCCGCGGCGAGGGCCGGGATCCTCGCCTCGGCGCAGGACGTGAGCGGGGGCGGGCTCGCGGTCGCCCTCGCGGAGTGCGCCATCTGGGGCGCGGTCGGCGCCCGGCTCTCGCTGCGGGTCAGCGCGGAGCCGGCGGTGGAGCTGTTCGGCGAGAGCCCGTCGCGGGTGCTGGTCACGGTGCGCCCCGCCGACCTGCCGAAGCTCGCGGTGCTCGCCGCGGAGCACGGCATTCCCCTCGAGCCGCTCGGCGAGGTGGGCGGCGACCGGCTGCAGATCGAGCTGGCCGGGGGAGGGGCCGCGGGGGCGGCCGAGGAGCGCGGGGCCTCCGTCGCCGACGCGCTCGACTGCACGCTCGCGGCGCTGCGGCACGCCTGGGAGCAGGCGCTCCCCCGGGCGCTCGGCGACGACGAGTTCGTGCCTCCGCGTGGGGACGGGTGAGCCATGTGCGGGATCGTCGGCGTCCACGCTCCCGGGCAGGAGGCTGCCGGCCTCGCCGCGCTCGGCCTTTTCGCGCTGCAGCACCGAGGTCAGGAATCGGCCGGCGTCGCGGTCAGCGACGGCGACCAGGTGATGGTCTACAAGGACCTGGGGATGGTGAGCCAGGTGCTCGACGAGCGGCGGCTCCCCTCGCTGCGGGGCCACATGGCGATCGCCCACTGCCGGTACTCCACCACCGGGTCGACGCTCTGGGAGAACAGCCAGCCGGCGTTTCGGCTCGGGCCGCGACGCGTGGTGGCCATCGGGCACAACGGCAACCTGGTCAACACCCGGGAATTGCTGGAGCTCCTGCCCGGCGGGCGCCGCCAGCTGCAGGGATCGACCGACACGGAGCTCCTCACGGCCCTGCTGGCGAGCGCGGATGGCGGCGACCTGCTGGACGTGCTCGTGGCGATGCTGCCGCAGGTCCGCGGCGCGTTCGCGCTGGTCGTGATGGACGAGCGCCGCCTGCTGGGGATCCGCGATCCCTGGGGGTTCCGCCCGCTCGTGCTCGGCCGGCTGCCCCACGGCGGCCCGCCGGACGACGGCGGCTGGGTGCTGGCGTCGGAGACCGCGGGGCTCGACGTGCTCGGCGCGGAGTACGTGCGCGACGTGGAGCCAGGCGAGATCGTCGTGCTCGGCGAGCCGGGCGGGCCGCGCTCGGTGCGCTTCGCGGAGGGCCGGGAACACCTCTGCGTGTTCGAGCTGATCTACTTCGCCCGCCCGGATTCGTACATGCTCGGACGCAACCTCTACGAGGCCCGACGGCGTATGGGCGAGGCGCTTGCGCGAGAGGCCCCGGCCGACGCCGACCTCGTGATGCCGGTGCCGGACACCGGGGGACCGGCGGCGGCCGGGTTCGCCGAGGCGAGCGGGATCCCGTACCGGGAAGGGATGACCCGCAACCGCTACGCCGGGCGCACCTTCATCCAGCCCAGCCAGGCCCTGCGGCAGCGCGGCGTCAACGTCAAGCTCAGCCCCCTCCCGGAGCAGCTGCGGGGGCGCCGGGTGGTGGTGGTGGACGACTCGATCGTGCGTGGCACGACCACCAAGCAGATCGTGGCGCTGCTCCGGCGCGCCGGAGCCCGCGAGATCCACCTCCGCATCAGCGCCCCGCCGATCCACCACCCCTGCTTCTACGGCATCGACACCCAGATCGAGACGGAGCTCATCGCCGCCAGCCACTCCGTCGAGGAGATCCGGGAGTTCGTGGGGGCCGACTCGCTCGCCTACCTGTCGATCGGGGGCGTGCTCGACGCGATCGGGCTGCCGCGCGAGCGGTTCTGCTTCGCGTGCTTCGACGGGCTGTACCCGGTGCCGGTGCCGTACGACGCGACCTCCCACAAGTTCGTCCTCGAGGACACGCCGGTCGTGGCGCCGCGATGAGGCGCGCCCAGGGCGCCACGTCCGGACCCGCGGGGCACGGAGCGGCCGATCCCGACCCCCGCCGGGAGGCCTACGCCCGGGCGGGCGTCGACGTCGCGGCCGGCGATCGTGCGGTCGAGCTCATGCGCGCGCGCGTGGCGGCCACGCACGGTCCCGGCGTCCTGGCCGGCATCGGCGGGTTCGCGTCCGCCGTCCGCGTGCCGGCCGGGATGCGCGAGCCCGTCCTGGTCGGCGCCACCGACGGCGTCGGCACCAAGACGGCAATCGCGCGGGCCATGCGCCGGCTCGACACGATCGGCGAGGACCTCGTGGCGATGTGCGCCGACGATGTCGTCTGCCTGGGTGCGCGCCCGCTGTTCTTTCTCGACTACGTGGCCGTGGGGCACGTCGATCCGGTCGACGTCGCCGCGCTGGTGGGCGGCGTGGCGCGCGGGTGCGAGCTGGCCGGCTGCGCGCTAGTCGGCGGCGAGACGGCGGAGCATCCGGGCCTGATGGAGCCCGACGAGTTCGACCTGGCCGGCTTCTGCGTGGGGATCGCCGAACGCGACGACCTGCTCGATCCGGCCGCGGTGGAGGCCGGGGACGCGCTGCTCGGGCTCGCCGCCTCGGGGCTGCACGCCAACGGCTACTCGCTGGTTCGCGCGCTGCTCGCCCGCCACGAGTTGCCGCTGGACCGTCCGTTCCCGGAGGTCGTGCGTGCCGCGCTTGGCGAGGCGGAGGCGGCGCGCGTGACCACCGAGGAACCCGGGCAGGGGAGCGCGACGCTCGGCGACGTGCTGCTCACCCCGACCCGCATCTATGCCGGCGATGTGCTGGCGCTGCGCGCGCATCTCGCAGGGCGCGGCATTGCGCTTCGCGCGCTCGCGCACGTCACGGGCGGCGGGCTGCACGGCAACGTGCCGCGTGCGCTGCCCGACACCCTCGCCGCGCGGCTCGACCCCGGATCGTGGCCGGAGCCGTCCGTGATCCGGCTGGTGGCGGCGCTGGGCGACATGGGCGGCGCGGAGGTGCGGGCCACCCTCAACGCCGGGATCGGGATGGTGGCCGTGATGTCAGAGGCCGGCGTGGAGCCGGCGCGCACGTTCCTGGCCAGGCGGGGCATCGCGGCGTGGCGGGTGGGGCGCGTGGTCCCCGCATCGGAGGCGGGCCCGGACCGGTACGTCGAGATCGAGCAACGATGAGCGCCCCGGCTGCCGTCCCGATCGCCGTGTGCGTCTCGGGACAGGGGAGCAACCTGCAGGCGATCGTCCGCGCCGAGCGTCGTGGGTGGCTCGCCGCCCGGACCGCACTGGTGCTCGCCGATCGCCCGTGCCCGGCCATCGACTGGGCGCGCGAGCAGTCCATCCCGACCGCGGTGCTGCGCCCGGCGGACTACTCCGACCCGGCGGCGTGGGACCGGGCGGTTCTGGGGGCCCTGCAGGCCTCGGAGGCGCGCGTGGTCGCGCTGGCCGGCCTCATGCGGGTCGTCGGGCCGGCCACGCTGGCGGCCTTCCGGGGCCGCATGCTGAACGTGCACCCCAGCCTCCTGCCCGCGTTCCCCGGCGCACACGCCGTGCGAGACGCGCTGGCGGCGGGTGTCCGCGTGAGCGGCGTGACCGTCCACGTGGTCGACGAGGTGCTCGACGGCGGCCCGATCATCCTGCAGGAGGCGGTCCCGGTTCTCCCCGGCGACGACGAGGCCGCGCTGCTCGCGCGCGTCCACGCGGTGGAGCACCGGCTTTTTCCGCGCGCGGTGGCGCTGATGGCCGCGGGCGCCGTGGCGACGGGACCCGACGGTCGGGTGTCGGTCGATCAGGTGCTGTCGGCCACGCTCCCCCGGCCGCGGCGGGCGCTCCTGTCCGTCTCCGACAAGGCGGGGCTCGCCGAGCTGGCCCAGGGACTCGCCGCGCTCGGGTTCGAGCTGGTCTCGACCGGCGGCACCGCGCGGACGCTGCGGGCGGCCGGCCTCGAGGTCACCGACGTCGCGGCCGTTACCGGGTTCCCGGAGATGCTCGACGGGCGCGTGAAGACGCTCCACCCGCGCATCGAGGCGGGCGTGCTCGCCGACCTCCGCCGTGCCGACCATGTCGCGCAGCTCGCGGCCGTGGGGATCGACCCGTTCGAGCTCGTGGTGGTCAACCTCTACCCGTTCGCCGCGGCGGCGGAGCGGCCGGGGATCGCGCTCGACGAGCTGGTCGAGGAGATCGACATCGGCGGCCCCACGCTGGTCCGCGCGGCGGCCAAGAACCACGCGTCTGTCGCGATCGTCACGGACCCGGCGGGGTACCCGGCGGTGCTCGCCGAGCTTCGGGCGGAGGGGCGCCTTGGCCAGGCCACCCGGCGGCGGCTGGCGGCGGCGGCGTTCCGCCACACGGCCGACTACGACGCACGGATCGCGGCCGAGCTGCCGGGACGGCTGGGGCTCGGGCAGGCCGAGCCGTTCCCCGCGCACCTCTCGCTCGAGCTCGACCGAGTGCAGGCGCTGCGATACGGCGAGAACCCGCACCAGCGGGCGGCCGTGTACCGCCTGGGGGGCGCCTCGGGCGCCGCCGGGCCGTTCGCTCTTGGCGTGGATCTGCGCCAGGGCAAGGCGCTCAGCTACAACAACCTGCTCGACGCGTCGGCCGCCGCCGCGATCGCCCGCGATCTCCGGGGGCCGGCCTGCGCGATCGTCAAGCACACCAACCCGTGCGGCGCCGCCGAAGCCGGCGACATGGTCACGGCGTGGGAACGTGCCCTCTCGGGCGACCCGGTGAGCGCGTTCGGCGGCGTGGTGGCGCTCACCGGGCCGATCGACCCGGCCCTGGCGGAGCGGCTCGTCTCGCTGTTCCTCGAGGTCGTGGTCGCGCCGTCCGTCGAGCCCGGAGCCGTGCCGACACTGGCCCGGCGCCCCAACCTGCGCGTGGTGGTGGATCCCTGGCTGGGCCGCCCGGCCGGCGAGCCGGTCGCCGAGTACCGGAGCGCGGGCGGGGCCGTGCTGGCGACCGAGTCCGATGTCCGCCCGGATGACCCGGCGACCTGGCGCCAGGTGACGTCGCGGGCTCCCGACGAACGGGAGCGGCGGGATCTCGACCTGGCCTGGCGGCTCGCCCGCCACGTCAAGTCGAACGCGATCGTCCTGGTGCGGGATGCCACGCTGGTGGGGATCGGCGCGGGACAGATGAGCCGGGTGGACAGCGCGCGGCTCGCTGTCGAGAAGGCGGGGCCGGAGCGCGCGCCGGGCGCCGTCTGCGCCTCGGACGCGTTCTACCCGTTTCCGGACGCCATGCTGGCCTGCGCGGACGCCGGCGTCACGGCGTTCGTGCAGCCCGGTGGCTCGGTCCGCGACGACGAAGTGATCGCGGCCGCGGAGGCCGCGGGCGTCTCGATGCTGCTCACGGGCATCCGCCACTTCCGGCACTGAAAGCTCCGCCGCCGAGGGCCCACGGCCCGCCATCTGCCAGCCGGCACTTGAGGCGGCCGGGGCGCGCCGCGGTACACTGCAGCCGCAACGGTACGTGCCCGCGCGGGCACCGCAACCCCGAAGGG
>JAJYDP010000197.1 GCA_021777365.1 Chloroflexota bacterium
AAGACCACGAAGAGGCCCAGCAGCACGCGCCGGTCGACGCTGGCCGTGAGGCGGGCGCCGAAGGGCGCCAGCACCACCGCCGCGATGAGCACCGGCACCCCCGCCCGCCAGTCGATCAGCTTCCCGCGCCAGTACGCGACGGTGGCCGCCGAGAGGCTGACGGCATTGAGCAACAGCGCCGTCGAGGTCGCCTGGCCGAGCGGCACGCCCAGGTAGTAGAAGAGCGGCACGAAGAGGAACGCGGCGCCCAGGCCGGCCATCGCCAGGACGCCCGAGAAGACGAAGACGCTCGCCCCGCCGACGAGGTAGAGCAGCACGGATCAGTGCCCGGTCGTCGGCTCAGCGCGGATAGCCTGGGTGGATGTCGCCGGGTGCCGCCCTTGGGACGTCGATTGGGGCGAGGCGTTCCGCGTCGAACTGCCGGACGCCGACGATGGGTACTGGGGCACGGCCTGCGCCCTGCATCGCACGGGCATCCTCTCCACGTTCCTGGTCACCGCACCGCAGGACGGCGGCTACGGGCTGCGCTACCTGTGAGCCGAGACCGACGGCACCCTCGACGACGACACCGTCCTGGTTTCCACCGCGGCGGAGCTCGAGGCCCGGCTGGCCGATATGGCGACCCCCTGGGACGCGTTCGGGTTCGAGCCCCCGCTCCTCGCCGAATGAACAGCGCGCGATTCACACCGCGCGACACGGAGCGCTCAGGGGTGATCGAGCCGGATCCCTCCGGGTCGACGACGCCGGGCCCCACAACCCCGGGTCACTCCATCACATGGATCCTCGCGACGAGCGCCGCGCCGCGCTCGCCGCCCTGCTCTCCAATCCGCTCGAGGCGCTGGAAGGCCCCCAGCCCCAGGAGCAGGCCCCGGAGAGGACACGGCCGGAGCACGCCGCATAGCGGTAGGTGGATCGACGCCGGAGCCGCAGAACGCCGGCCGAGGCTGCCCCGAACGCCGCTCAGAGGGCCCAGAAAGTTGACACCGGCGCGGCATGGCCGAGCCTGCACACGTGCCGCCGGGCACGGAAGAGGATAGGGAGGGTGCCATGCCGGATAGTGAGGGGTTGTGGATCGTCATCATCTTGGTCGTGTTCGCCTGGGTCTGGTTCGGCGCGGGGACCAAAACGACATCCTCTGAGTCGCCCGAGGAACGCCGCGCTCGGATGCTGCGCGAGCGCCTGCAGGCGACCGACGAGGTCATGGCGCGCCGCGCCCGCGGAGAGCTCAGCGACGACGAGGCGCTGACCATCCTGCAGCGGCTGTACGGGGCCCGGGGCGGCGCGCGGCGGCCGCCAAGCGAGGACGAACCGCGCGACCGGGGCTGAGCATCTGCGTCGCCATGCAGGCGGCGCGAGAGGCGCGTGCAGGAGCGGCGCATGTGCGCTGCTGGACGCGCGCCCCGACGAGCACGCCTCTCCGGGGACCGCGTGGCGTCGTGCGATTGGACCCAGAGGCTGGCGGATCGGCACGGACCAGCCAGATTCCGCCACGCGATGGTGCATCTGCGCACCGCAATCTTGCGCCGCGCCCTTGACGGGACGCCGCCCGTCTCCACAGTCCACGCGCCCTCCAACGGGGCGGCTGCAAAGGACAGGAGTGGAACCGATGGGACGTGCGTCACGCACCAAGGCGGCGCGCCGGGAGGCGCGCAGGAGCCGCCAGGTCATCATCTACAACCCGGCCACCGGGCAGCCCGAGCTCCACCAGGTGAGCATCAGCGACGAGGCGCTGGCCGAGTGGGTCGCCAACCGCGAGCGGCTGCGCGCTCAGGGCTACCCGGACCGCCCGCCCGATGTGGACACCCCGAAGTTCCACGTGTGGCGGCAGCCCGCCGGCGAGCCCGTCGAGGCCCCCGACGGCGCGGGCTTCGTGGGCTCCTGGACCACCCTGCATCCCCTGGGTGTCGTCGCGAAGCTGCTTGCCGTGCGCGCGCCTGACGGGGGGATCATCCTCCGCCAGCGCGTGATCGGTGGCGACGGCGCTGGCATGCAAAGCCAAGTCTACCTCGCCGCCCCCGAAGCGCTCGGCCCCGCAGTGGACGAGGTGCTGGAAATGTGGGCCGCCCTGGGCTTTCCCGCCCCGATCGTGGCGACGCCTGCCGACCTCGAGGAGGCCATCCGTCTGGTGGACCCTGTGGGCGAGGCGGCCTGAGCGGCGAGAGCTGCGCCGTCGTCGGCGTCCAGCCGGTGCCTGCCGGCTGCGGAAGGGTCGCGGCGCGCGCGGGACCGCGGTTTCGAGCCCCAGAGACGGCGAGCGCTGCGCCCGAACCGAGTCGCAAACGACGGGTCTCCGCACGGGCGCCAGCGGTGCCACAGCGCACCAGATTCTGTTCCCGTGCGTCGCCTCACCGTTGACGGGGGCGGCGCACACGTCCTGATCGGCAGGTGACACCACCGCCGTGCGGAGGCGCTGACCCCCGTCCTGGGGAGTCGCCGCTGGGGCGGTGCGCGCCGCGAGAAGCGTCACGGGAGAGCACGATGGACACGACCTCACGCACAACGGGGCAGCGCCGCCGCCCCAGCCCGCGCCCGGCTGGCTCGGACACCCCGGCCTCCGTCCCGGCCGGGACGTGCCGCCCCACCTGGAAGGGGCCCGAACCGCAGCGGATGGGCAAACCCGGCCAGCGACCCCGTCCCGGATGCTCGGCGCATGGCGAGCAGGCCGGCTCTGACCGCATCCTGGACGAACTCATGGGCGTGTGGACCGGCACCCACCCGGGAGGCTTCGCCTGCACGCTGACCGTCTCCAGGCTGCGGGGCCGGCGTCTTCGGCTGCGCCTGCGCTTCGTCGCACCGGACGGACGCCGTACCGAGGACGAATACCGCCTCCCTCCTGAGGCGGACCTCGATGACGTGCTCGACGCGCTGCGCTTCTTGTGGAACCTCGTCGCATTCGACGCGGCGATCGCCAGCATCCCCGCCTAGCGCAAGTGGATTTCCGCTCTGGCGGCACCTGCACCGCGGACCGCCCGTCGCACGGCGCCACCGTGCGACGTCCCGGCCTTCCCGATCAACCTGACATCAACGCAAGCGCGATGGTCGGGGTGGACCTGTGCGCACCGGGTTCCTTCGCGGCCCCGGAGGGGCCATTTCGTGTCCCCAACGGAAGTACTCCATGCGCGCGGGACGAAATGCAGCCCTCACGACAATTACCGCCCCTTGCGTCGGCCACAGTACGGGGTGTTCTCTAGTAATCGAGAGCAATTCAAACCAATGCGAACGCGAATTGGAGGGAGCGCAATGGGATCCGATGAGACGTCCCAACCAAGCATTCCAGATCTCCCAGTCATGTGCGCCTGGCGCGGCCTGCGCAGGGACGGCAGCATGGCGTTCTCATTATTCAACTCGCCGACTCAGGAGAGTTCGTCGTAACTGATCAGACGCCCGAGGGGCGCCGGCAGCAGCCGGTGCGCGGCCTTCTCTCACCACGTACGTCGAGCATCGGCTGCTCATGCTCACGCGCGCCGGGTATTACATGGTGCCGGCCGAGGTAGGGCCAGGCGAGTTCGACATGCTGGATTACGCGCTCTACGGCGCGACCGCGTGAGCCAGCGCATCGATCAACGGACGTGCCGGCTGACAGCGGCCGAGCGGGTCAATCGAAGATACCGTGACGCAGGCCGTGATTTCCGGCATCCATGCCGCGCGAATCGGTCTGCCGCCCGGCGTCGCCTCGTATTCGATATCCAAGTGTCTCGTCTCTTTGTCTATGTCCACTCTCACGCGTGCCAGAGCCCTGCCGACAGATGCACGCGCGTCCGGTGCGGCATGGCCGGTTGGTAAAGGTGGGACCTCCGTGCCATAGAAGCTGGCAAACAGGGGCGGCACGATCCTCGGCATGGCATCGGCCACCACCGTCGCGCTGCCCCGTCGGGGACGCCCGCCCCGGCTCGTCGAGGGACGCCCCGAGCGCTGCCCGGAGAACCATTCTGGGCGCGTGATCTTCTGGGGACGGCGCCACTGGACGAGCGCGCCGTTCCGGCGCCAGCGCATGCGCTGCTACCCGTCCGACGGTTCGCCGATCCACACGTTCTCCCTCGAACGTCGGCAGAACGAGCCGCACCACCAGCACGGCGAGGACTGTCCGACCTGCGACGTGCGACCGGGGGCGACACAGGGCCCGCTCGCCCTCGTGGATTTCTTCCACACCGCCAACGAGATCGCCCGACTGCTCCAGCTCGTCGGACGCGGCCTCTCGCTGCGGCGCGCGAGCGAGATGGTGCGCCTGGAGGCTCACCGCTACGCCGAGGATGGCTTCGGCATGCGCTACGCCAGCCGCCAGTGCGAGCTCGCCGCGCGCTACCTCGACGTGCTGGGCGGCGAGATTGACCGCGCCCTCGCCCCGACGCGCTGGCCGCGCATCCTCGTGCTCGACTCCAAGCCGCTGAAGCTGTCGGCTCACGGCGCGGCGGAGCACGGAGAGCGCTGGAACCCCGACGATCGGGCAGGCGCCGTGCTCGTGGCGGTCGGCGGCGACGATCCCGCCGTCCGGCTGAAGCCCTGGCGCATCGGGCTCGCCGGGGACGAGACGGCCGACTCGTGGCGCGACTTCCTCGACGAGTTGCCCGGCGCACCCGAGTGGGTGGTGGCCGACGGGGCCGGCGCGATCGCCGCAGCCGTGCGGGCCAAGTGGCCAGAGGCCGTCTTCTACTCCTGCGAGTTCCATCTCGGTCGCGCGCTCCGCGAGTCCGCCCTGGCTGACGGCATCTACCCCGACGCGACGCAGATCGCCGCGCTCTTCCAGCGGGCGCTCTGGTCCGTCGCCGACTGGGAGAAGCTGGTCGAGTGGGCGTTCGAGGACGAGGACGCGCATCCGGTGCTGCTCGGCTGGATGGCTGCGAACGACGAGCTCGTGCGGGCGCAGGTCGCCCTCCATCGTGGCCATGCCGGCTACCCGCGCAGCAAGGCTTACGCATCTGACTGCACCTCATCCACGACATCGGTGAGAATCGCGACGGCCCGGCCTCGGGGGAACTTGTGCTTGTGCTTGATGGGGGCGTCGGATCCGGGCGGTGCGAAGAGCCGCTCGCCCTTGGCGTTGTAGGCCACGGACGGGAGCAGTCCAGCCCGCCGCCAGACCTTGACCGTGCAAGGGTCAACGCCGAGCTGCGTGGCCATCTCGTCGAGAGTCAGGAGACCGCGCCGGCGGAGACGGGCGAAGCGGTCTTCCAGGCCGTAGGCGCGGCGCAGGGAATAGAGGACGCCCGGGGTGAACCGGTCGGCAACGCCGGGACGCAGGTCGCGGGCGTTGAGGATCTCAACCACCTCGCCCTCGGTGTGCTCGTCGAGCAGTCGGTCAATCTCGGTGACCACCGCGGGATCGGTCTGGCGGAGCTGCCAGGCATTGAGTGGGAGCGGGAGGTGGAGACTGTGGGTGGTGCCGCCGCGGAAGCGGACGTGCGCCGCGATCTCATCGGTCCGCAGGAGGGTCACGTCATCGAGGAGCAGGCGGATCATGCGCTTGCGTTCACGCTGCGGGGTATCGGGATCATGCCAGAGGCGGGGGAAGTCGGTGGCCAGGGCAAGGACCCGTGCTCGCTGCTCGCCGTCGAGGACAGGGCCCTCGGCTTGGCGCTGGCGCTCGTACGCTTCCTGGGCGGCCGTCAGCGCCCGCAGCTTGGCGTTCCAGTCCGCTTCGAGGGAGTCGGCCACGAGGCGATTGTCGGGGTCGACCCGCAGGTACCGCCGCTGCGCGAGCTCGGCCTCGTAGCGGGCGCGCTCGACCGCCTGGCGGCGCAGCCGGTCGGCTTCGGCGGCGCGGGTCTCGAGCTCTTCCTGGACGGCGAGCGCCACCTCGAGCGCGAGCGGGCTGACGGTCTCGACCAGCAGCTCGCCGATGGCGCGATCGATCTCGCCACCCAGCACCCGCTGACACGGCGCCTGGGCGTTCTCGATGCTCCGCTTCTGGCAGACGTATTCGGGGAGCACCTCGCCGTGGCTGGTGTAGTAGCGCACGCTCATCCGCTCGCCACAGCGGCCGCAGACGACCAGACCCTGGAGCAGCGCTGGTCCCTCCCGCGGCGGGCTCGTGCGCCGCTCGGCGCCATTGGCCTGGGCGTTCTCGTGGAGCCGGCGCAGGTTGGCCTCATAGTCCTGCCAGGGAATGTAGCCGGGGTGCGCGTCGAGGATGAGGGTGTGCCATCGCTCGCGGGGCAGTGGGGTGCGCGTCTCGCGACCGCCGGCCGTCTTGCGACCCCGGCTGCGGCCATAGACGAAGGCCCCCGTGTAGCGCGGGTTCTTGAGGACGCGCAGGGCACGGCTGTGGTGCAGCGCTCCCCAGGCGAGCTCGCCCGCGTGGGGACCGGTGGTGAGACGACGCGGGAAGAGCAGGCCCTGCGCGCGGAAGCTGCGCACCGTGGCCACCGCGGAGCCGGTGCGGCGGAAGGTCGCGAAGAACGTGCGCACGGCGGCCTGCACGCCCTGATCGGGGTCGAGGACGACCTTGCCCGCAGGATCGGTGATGAGCCCGACCGGCAGCTTCATCACCAGCTCGCCCCGGCTGGCCTTGGCGCGCTGGCCGCCCAAGAGGCGCGCCTGCAAGACGTGCAGCTCGGCCTCGCTCATCGTGCCTTTGAGCCCGAGCAAGAGGCGGTCGTTGAAGTGCGCCGGGTCATAGAGGCCGTCCTCGTCGAGGATCAAGGTGTCGCTGAGGGCGCAGATCTCCAGCAGCCGGTGCCAGTCGACCGAGCTGCGCGCGAGGCGGCTCACCTCGAGACCGAGCACCACCCCGACCTCGCCCAGGCCGACCGCGGCGACGAGGCGCTGGAACCCCTCGCGATCGCTGTCGGCACCCGAGCGCCCGAGATCGCTGTCGATCACCACGACCCGGTCGGGCGGCCAGCCCAACGCGACCGCCCGTTCGCGCAGCGCGTACTGGCGCTTGGTGCTCTCGGTGTTCTCGAGGACCTGGCGGAGCGTGCTCTGGCGCACGTACAGGTACGCCAGGCGCGCCAGGTGGCTCGCCGTGATCTTCTGGTGCTGGTCGAGATTCACGTGTGCCATCTCCTTTCGCTGCCCAGGGCCATCTCGGTCAGCAGGCGCACCAACTCCCCGCCGAGATCGGCGAGCGGCGTCCCCACCCGGCCGCCGGCGAGCCGTTCCGGCGGCGCAACCGGGGCGAGCGGCGGGCAGGCCCGCATCCACGCCGTCAGCCCGGCGCCGCGCAGCCGGGCCAGGCCGCGCGGGGTGACCGTGGGGACCTGCCCGACGGCTTGGGCACGGAGCGCCTCGTAGGCCTGCTCGAGCTCGAGGGGCGAGGCGGTCACGTTCATGGCGTCGGGCGCCGCCCCTTTTTTCGCCGCGCCAGCGCCCGCTCGATGCTGCGGGGATGAACCCTGAGCCCGAACTGCGCCTGCACCAGTCGGGCGAGGCCGACCGAGTTCACGGCGGGGTCGTCGGCGAGGCTGCCTTCGAGGAAGTCGACCACCGCATCGGAGAGCTTGTGGGCCCGCCGCGGTCCGGGCCGCTGCGGCACCAAGCCCGGCAGGCCAACCGCCGCGAAGGTCGCCTGGGCCGCATAGAAGGCGGGCCGCGAGAAGCCGAAGGCGGCCGCCGTACCGGTCACCGGCCGGCCTTCTTCGCGGACCCGGCGCAGCATCTCGTACTTGACCTGGACCAGATCGGCCCGGTCGAAGAAGGGGTTGCCCGCGGTGAAGGCGGGGTCGGTCACCGTGTCCGGCCGCGGGTTGAGCGCGTGCTGGCGACGGAGGGCGGCGGTCTTGTCGTCCACGCGAGACCTCCTGGTTATGTGTTAGTGACATTATGCCGTCTCCAAGCGGGCCGTCAACTCCAGATGCTGCATCTTCGAGGCGATCTACGTTCGCAATGCGACCTGATGACCCGTACCAGTCCGGACTGCCGGACCGCAGCACGGCATAATCAGGCTGACGAGTGCGGCATAATCTCATTGACGCCTCCCGGCCAGCTCCTCGAGGAGCCGGGTCAGCGCGACGAGGTCCTCGACGCGGAAGCAGGCCCGACCCGCCGACAGCACCAGGAACGGATCGGGCCCCTCGACGTCGGTCCAGCCCGCCGGCAGCGAACGGACGCGATCGGATCCGGGCGCCCGGAAGAAGACCCGGTGCT
>JAJYDP010000198.1 GCA_021777365.1 Chloroflexota bacterium
CCGCCCGCCGCGTGCCATGACGGCCTGACGAGGCGGGTCGGCGGCACGTATCCTGCGCGCCGTGCCTGCTCCGGACCAGCCGTATCGGCCGGGTCGCCGGCCGGTCGGCCGCTTCCTCGTGCTGCTCGTCGCGGCGCTGATCGTGGTCGGCTCCGGCGTCGGCTACGCGTACCTCCTGGGCCGCGCAACCACGCCATCCGGCGCGCCGGGTGCCGTGGCTGCCTCCGCCCTCCCGACCGAGGCCGCCGAGACGCCGGGGCCCGTCGAGACCGGGCACGTCGTCCTGCCGGGTGCGTCCGGCCAGCCAGCCGTGGTCTCAGCCGACACCATGTCCCTGGACAAGCCGGTCTTCGTCTACTGGGGCTCGCTGCCCTGGCAGATCGCGGACCGCCCGGACGCCACCCACGTCCTGGAGGGCTACGCGTCGCGCCCCTCGTACCTGCCGGGGGAGACGCTGCGGCTGGCGGTCTCCACCACCGCCCCCTCGTACGACGTCACCATCTGGCGCGTCTCGGGGACGGCGCCCGTCGCCTCCCCCTTCGTCCGCGTCGCGAGCGTGCACGACCAGCCGGGCGAGCGGCAGCCCCCGCCCACGGTCGATCCCGTGACGAAGATGGTCGCGGCGCGCTGGCCCTACACCTTCAGCTTCCCGATCCCGACGACCTGGAAGTCGGGCATCTACCTGGTCCGGCTGTCGAGCAGCGAGGGCGTCCAGTCGTACGTCCCGTTCGTGGTGCGCAGCCCGGCCGCCCACCGCTACCTCGTGGTCTCGAACGCCATGAACTGGGAGGCGTACAACACCTGGGGCGGATCGAGCGTCTACACGTCGAGCGTCGGCCAGCCCAGGCCGGGCGTCTCGCGCGCGCTCGCGGTCTCGTTCGACCGCCCGTACGCGTCGGATGGTGGCGCCGGGCAGCTCTTCTTCCTGGAGCTGCCGCTGGTCTCGTGGATCCTGCGCCAGCACCTCGACGTGGCGTTCACCACCGACTACGACCTGTCGCTGGACCCGGACGCGCAGCCGCTGCCGAAGGTGGTGGTGTTCAACGCGCACGACGAGTACTGGGGCGTGCACCTCTACCAGTGGCTCGACCGGCACGTGAACCAGCTGGGCGACATGAGCCTGGCGATGCTCGCGGCCGACACGGGCTACTGGCCGGTCACGTTCGCGCACCCGACCGCCGACGGCCCGCGCGACCTGCTGGTCTTCAAGAACGGCCCGGTCCCGGGAGAGCTGATCGCCTCGGGTGAGTCGGGGATCGGGTCGCCCGGACCCACGGCGGCGTCGTCCCCGGCGGCATCGCCCGAGCCCGCGGCGTCGTTCGTCGTGGAGTCCCCGGCGCCGGGCGACATCGAGGAGCGGGCCTCGCGCGTGCTGTGGACGATCCCGCCCACCGGGCCGTACGTGGGCAGCTTCCCCGGTCAGCCGATCTTCGGCGTCCACTACCGCGGCGTGACCACCATGCTCGGCCGGTACTCGCTGGCGGATCCGGGCGCCGTGGCAGGCGCCGGCACGAGGGCTCCCGGCTCGCCTGTCGCCGGACCTGTCGACGGCGGTGCGGCTGGTCCCGGAGTCGTGGACTCGCCGCCAGCTGCCGATGCCGGGGCCGCCGCCACGCTGGCGCGCCTGCTGGCCGGCACCGGCCTCTCGACGGGGGGATCGCTCGGGTTCATCGCCGGCGGCGAGGTGGACGGGGTGAAGGAGGGCGCCGGATGGTGGGGCCCTGCCGGGGGCCGCTACGACCATCCGTTCGCGATCGCCGCGGACATCCTGGGACGCGCGGGCGAGAGCTGGACCGCGGAGTCGGTCTGGCGCGAGCTTCCGGGCGGCGCGCGCGTCTTCAGCTCCGGCACGTTCTACTGGGGCTGGGCGCTCGATCCCGCCTGGGGCAAGGCGCACGAGGTGCCGGCCGGGTTCGGCACGCTCACGGCGAACATCCTCGCCTGGCTGGCTGGCGGCTGAGCGGCCGCCGAACAGTCACCGATCGCGCGGGCCGCACCCACCGATCGCGCGGGCCGCAGCCACCGATCGCGCGAGCCCGGTTGCTGCTCGGCGGGCGACGAGGTCTCCGCTGCCGCCCTCAGCCCAGGGGCACGAAGAACGACACCACGAGCAGGATCGACATCGCAGCCAGGATGACGGTGCTGAACCAGCCGATCAGCCGCAGGAACCGGCCGTTGCGCAGGTCGCCCATCAGCCGACGGTCCTCCGCGAGCAGCATCACGAAGACCAGGATGAACGGCAGCAGCAGCCCGTTCAGGACCTGTGAGAGAAACATCACGGGGACCAGCTGGGCAGGGGAGAGGAGCAGCACGAACGCGGCCGGGAACGCCACGAAGAGCGCCAGGAACGAGTAGAACGCCGGCGCCTCGCGCCAGCGCCAGTCGACGCCCGTCTCCCAGCCGAACGCCTCGCACGCCGTGTAGGCGCTCGAGAGCGGCACCACGCCGAGCCCGAGCAGCGACGCCGCGAGCAGCCCCACCGCGAAGAGAACCTCGGCCGCCGGTCCCGCCACGGGCCCCAGCGCGCGCGCCGCATCGGCCGCGGTGAAGGTGTTCGGGTCGACGTTCGCCCCGTGGCCGGTGGCCCAGATCGTCGCCGCGCACGCCACCACGATGAACGCGGCGATCAGGTTCGTGATCAGCGTCCCCAGCCCGACGTCCACCCGTTCGGCCGTCAGCTCCTCGGGGCCGAGCCGCTTGTCCACCGCGTAGGCCTGGATGAAGGCCTGGCCCCAGGGCGTGATCGTGGTCCCCACGGTGCCCACCACGGCCAGCCAGTAGGCGTTGGTCAGGGCGCCGTGCGGGATCACCAGCGAGACCGCCGCACGCCCCCAGTCGGGGTGCGCCAGCACCGCCGACGCGACGTACGCGAGCGACACGCCGACCCCCACGGCCACGAAGGCGTACTGGACGCGGCTGAAGCTCCCCGCGGAGATCAGCAGCACCACCGCCACCGCCGAGATCGCGGCGCTCACCGGCACCGGCACGCCGAACAGGTCGAGCGCCGCGCCGATCCCGGCGAACTCGGCCACCGTGGTCCCCAGGTTGGCGACCAGCATCGTGACCGCGGCGAAGGTGGCCCAGCGGACGCCGAAGCGTTCGCGGATCAGGCCGGTCATCCCCTGGCCGGTGGCGAGGCCCAGGCGCGCCCCCACCTCCTGGGTGAAGAAGAGGACGATCTGGCTGGCCAGGATGACCCACAGCAGGTCATACCCGAACTGCACGCCGGCCAGCGAGTAGGTGGTGATGCCGCCGGCGTCGTTGTCGGCGAAGCCGCTGACGAGGCCCGGGCCGAGGACGGCGAGGACGGCCATCAGGCGCAGCCGGGACGGCGATCGGAAGGCGGGGTGCGGCGGGGGAGGCGAACCCGACGCCCGGCCGGGCGTCGGTGTGCCCGTCGCGGCCGGCGATCCGGGCGGCGTGGGCGCAGCGCTGGTCGGGCTCGTCGCGCGCGGGTCCTGCGTCGTCACGTCAGCCAGCCACCGAGGTCCAGACGAGCATCATCGAGAGGGCCCCGAGCAGGGCCGTGCCGAGCCAGCCGATGGCGAGCAGGAACCGCCCGCTCACCAGCGACCCCATCAGCCGCCGGTCGGCGGAGAGAAGCATCACGAAGACGAGCACGAACGGGAGCAGCAGCGCGTTGAGCACCTGGGCCACGAACATCACCTGGATGAGCGGCAGCCCCGGGATCAGCACGAACAGGGCCGCGAACGCCACGAAGAAGGCCAGCAGCGCGTAGAACGCCGGCGCCTCGCGCACGCGCCGGTCGACGCCGTTCTCCCAGCCGAACGCCTCGCACGCGGAGTACGCGCTCGTCAGCGGCACCACGCCGAGCCCCAGGAACGAGGCAGCCAGCAGCCCGATCCCGAACAGGATCATCGCCGCATGGCCGGCCAGCGGCTCCAGCGCCCGGGCAGCCGCCGCGGCGTCCGGGATGGATCGGTCGCCGGCCGTCCACAGCGTCGCCGCGCAGGCGACCACGATGAACGCCGCGATCAGGTTCGTGAGCAGCGCCCCAAGCCCCACGTCGAATCGCTCGGGCGTCACGTCCTCGGGGCCCAGCCGCTTGTCCGCCACGTAGGACTGGATGAATGCCTGGCCCCATGGCGTGATCGTGGTCCCCACCGTGCCCACGACCGCCACCCAGTACGCGGCCGAGAAGGAGCCGTGCGGCACCACGAGCGAGAAGGCCGCGCGTCCCCAGTCCGGCTGGGCGATCAGCGCGGACGCCAGGTAGGCGAACGACACGCCGATCCCGACCGCGACGAAGAGGTACTGGACGCGGCTGAAGCTCCCCCGCGCCAGGAGGGCGATGACCACCGCGGCCGCGAGCAGCGCGCTGACCGGCGTCGGGACGCCGAAGAGCCCGAGCGCTGCGCTCGTGCCGGCGAACTCGGCCACGGTCGAGCCGAGGTTGGCGACCAGCATGGTGATCGTCAGGAAGGCCGCCCAGCGGACGCCGAAGCGCTCGCGCGCCAGCCCGGTGAGCCCCTGGCCGGTCGCCAGTCCGAGGCGCGCCCCCACCTCCTGCGTGAAGAAGAGGACGATCTGGCTCGCCAGCAGCACCCACAGCAGGTCGTACCCGAACTGCGCGCCGGCCAGGGAGTAGGTCGTGATGCCGCCGGCGTCGTTGTCGGCGAAGCCGCTGACCAGGCCCGGGCCGAGCACGCCGAGCACGGCCGCGAGCCGCAGCCGGGCCGCGGTCCGCGGCGTGATCGAGGCCGGCCAGCGCACCCGGCGGACGGGAGACGAGGGCACCGGTCAGGGCCTGGCTGCGGGGAGGGCCGGCACCTACGCGCCCGCCCGGCCGAAGACGCGCGGCAGCCGCCGCTTCCAGGCCGTGGGCAGGACCGTGTCGATCGCGTCGTCCACGGTGACGATCCCGAGGAGGACGCCCTGGTCGTCGACCACCGGGACCGCCAGCAGGTTGTAGCGTGCGACGACCTGCGCCACCTCCTCCTGCGGCGTGAGCGCACCCACCGCGACCGGCTCGACGTGCATGAACTCCCGGACCGGCGTGTCGGGCTTCGCGACGATCAGGTCGCGCAGCGAGAGGACGCCGACCAGGTGCTCCTGGGCGTCCACTACGTAGACGTAGTAGATCGTCTCCGCGTCCGGCTCGAGCTCTCGCAGCTTCTCGATGGCCCGCGCCGCGGTGAGGTCCTCGGAGATGGCGACGTAGGCGGTGGTCATGATGCCGCCCGCCGTGTCCTCCGGGTAGCCGAGCAGCTCGCGGACCTCCTCGGCCTCGTCGCGCTCCATGAGCGGCAGGATCTCGGCCTTGGACTCCTCCGACAGGTCGGCGATCAGGTCGGCCGCGTCGTCCGGGCTCATCTCCTCCAGGATGTCGGCCGCACGCGCCGGCTCCAGGTCCTCCAGGACGTCGACCTGGGTCTCCGGCTCCATCTCCTCCATCGCGTCGGCCACCGCCTCGTCGTCGAGGGAGGCGAGGACGCCGGCCCGGTCGCGTGGCGTCAGCTGGTCGATGATCGTCGCCAGGTCGGCCGGGTGGAGCTCCCGGAGGCCCTGGTGGGGGACGCGCAGGCGGATCGACGCGATCGAGGTCTCGACCGGGTCCACGTCCTCCCAGTCGATGTACCGCTCGGGAGTCGGCAGCCGCAGGTTGCGGGCGAGGGTGCGCCACGGGCCCTCGACACCCAGGCGGCGCAGCAGCCCGGCGGCGCCGACGTCGACGGCCACGAGGTGCAGCTTCCCCTCGATCTCGTCGAGGCGCAGGTCGTTCACGCGGACCACGCGCCGACCGTCGATGTCGACGATCTGCTTGTCCTGCAGGTCCATGTAGAGCAGCAGCTCGTTGGGCCGCTGCCTGAACTTGCCGATGTCGATCGTGGCGGTCGACAGGACCGCGCCGGTCGCGTCGAACGATGCGACGTCGCTCCAGGGGATGAAGATCTTGCGTCGCCCGGTCGACATGACCAGCCCGGTGACCGGCGGGTACCGGTCCCCGATGGCCACGATAAGGTCAGCGACTCTGCCGATCGGCTCGCCCTGGCGGTCGCGCACGGGCCGACCGACCACCTGGCTCAGGTAGAGCTGCATCTGCCACCTCGATGGGGCGCGGGTCCGGCGCCCCCCGGGTGGTGCACGCGGCGGGCCCATCGGGCCCGGCTGCTCAGGCGCCGGCGAGGCGGCCCTGCAACCCGGCTGTTCCGGTGCCGATCGTGCGGCCCGTCAGCCCTGCTGCTCGGGCGCCGATGTGGCGGCCCGTCAGCCCGCGCGGAGTCCCCGGAGTGGACCGGACCGGCGCGATGGCCACGGCGCCATGGGCGCCGCAGCGACTAGGTCCAGGTTCCACGGGAGGAGGAAGACCCCCAGATGCTTGTTCCGCGATGGCACGCGAGGACGCGGTGCGCGGGATGCGTGCCGTCCCGGCGACGATAGTCCGGCCCCGGCGAGGTGTCAAACCGATGTGAGAGGCTGCGATGGCGCCGATGACGGCCCCGATCCGGATGCCGCCGATCGGGTCGGCTCCGGCCGCTCGGCTTGGCTCCGGCCGCTCGGCTTGGCTCCGGTCGCTCGGCGCGGCGCCACCCGGATGGCCTTCCTTCGATGCTGCGTCACGCCTCGCCCGCCGGCGAGGCCAGGTTCCGGTCGGTGCCTCGCGCCGCCGGCTTACGCCGTCGCCCGGCGGGGCACCCAGCCGCGTGCTTGGCGGCTGGCCGGCGCTCGGTGCGGGCACACGCGGGGGCGGACCGTCTCCGGCAGGCCCGCAGCATGGCTATCGCACACCTGCCGTGCGTCAGCCGGTCATCCTGAGCGAGATCCGCTATCGCACACCAGCCGTGCGTCAGCCGGTCATCCTGAGCGAGATCCGCTATCGCACACCTGCCGTGCGTCAGCCGGTCATCCTGAGCGACCGTCGCCATTGCACACGACGCGAGCCCTACGTGTCCGTTCGTGCCGTGGCCGGTCCACCCGAGGGCCCCATCGGGCCGGGTTGCCGCACGAACGGGCGGCCGGGCGCTCCCGCCGCGGCGCTCACGCATGCTTCGTGGCCGCGTACGGCTCGCCTGGCGTGCAATAGCGTGCGGGGAAGCGCTCGAGCCGGGAAGCGCTCGAGCCGGGAGTGGTCGAGCCAGGGGCGTTCGAGCCGGGAGACGCGGGCACGCGGCGCGGCGCCGAACGCCGTCACCGTGCCCCGGCTGTCGTCAACCATGGGTTCGCACCGGACGCCTGCCGGTGCCTTCGCGCCAGACGCCTGCCGGTGCCTTCGCACCGGACGCCTGCCGGTGCCTTCGCACCGGACGCCTGCCGGTGCCTTCGCACCGGACGCCTGCCGGTGCCTTCGCGCCGAACGGCTGCCAGTACCTTCGTCCCGGACGCTGCCGGTACTGTCGGGTGAGCCGGGCCGCGCGGACCACGGACTACGCTCGGACCGTGGACAGGACGCACCAGGACGGTGGCCGTCAAGGCCAGCCCGCCCCTGCCGGCGTGGTCACCGGCGTGGTCACCGGCGAGGTCAGCGGCGGGCGGCCGCGAGGTCTGCGCTCGGCCGTGCCGCGCCCGGACCACGAAGTCGGCGCTGATCGTGCCGTTCCGCTCGTCGGCCCGATGCCTGCCCCCGCCGCCTCGCACGATCCCGCGCCTCCCGGCCTGCGAGGGGAACGCCTGCGGGCCCTGCTCGACGTCACGCGTGAGCTGACCCAGTCGTTCGACCAGTCGACGATCCTGTCGACAATCGTCCGGTCCGTGAACGAGATCCTGGGCACCCAGCTCGCGATCATCAGCCTGGTGACGGGCGAACCGGGCGAAGCTGCTCTTCGGCCGAGAGCCGTGGCCTCCCGGTCGGCAGGCAGATCCCCCTCGGCGACCCTCTCGGTGCTGCGACCGGGCGATGCAGGTCGCGAGGGGAGTGCCTCGTTCGCACTGGCGCCGAGCGCCACGCCGGCCCTTTCATCGGCCACCACAGCCCCGCTCGCGGCCGCGGGCACGCCCCGACCCGGGGCCGCGGGCACGCCCCGACCCGCGGCCGCGCCCGCACCGGCGCCGAGCGCCACGCCATCCCGGCAGCCGGGTGCCGCATTCCTGCAGCCGGTCGCGTGGGA
>JAJYDP010000199.1:0-7711 GCA_021777365.1 Chloroflexota bacterium
CCATGTCGGGCACCAACACGATCTGCGTCGCGACCGTGCTGATCGAGATGGGCATGGTGCCGGTACGCGAGCCGGTGACGGAGTTCCTGCTGGAGTCGCCGGCCGGGCTGGTCGGCATCCGGGCGGAGGTGGTGGGCGGCAAGGCCCGGCGCGTCACGTTCGAGAACGTGCCCTCGTTCGTGTTCGCGCTCGACGCGGACGTCGAGGTTCCCCAGCTCGGAACCGTGAAGGTGGACGTGGCGTACGGGGGCATGATCTACGCGATCGCGGACGCGGCGGCGCTCGGCCTGCGGCTGGCACCGGACGAGGCGCGCGACCTGGTCCGGGTGGGCGAGATGATCAAGGCCGCCACCCGCGAGCAGGTCCCCTGCTCGCACCCGGACAACCCCGGGATCGTGGGGCCCACCATCGCGCTGCTCTCCGGACCGGCCAGCGGCCCGCACGCTGACCTGCGGAACACGGTGGTGGTGTCGACCGGCGAGCTCGACTGGAACCGGCCGGCGACGTGGACGGGCGCGCTGGACCGCTCTCCCTGCGGGACCGGCACCTGCGCGAAGATGGCCACGCTGCACGCTCGCGGTCGGCTGGGCCTGGGCCGGGACTTCCGCCACGAGGGGATCCTGGGGACCGTCTTCACCGGCCGGCTGATCCGGGAGACCACGGTGGGCGGCAGGCCGGCCGTGGTCCCGACCATCGGGGGCACGGCCTGGATCACCGGCTTCGCCACCTACGTCCTGGATCCCGAGGACCCGTTCCCGGAGGGCTTCACGGTGGGCGACATCTGGGGCGCCGGGACCGCGGGTCCGCTGCCGGACCAGCCGCGCGGGCCGGGCCGGGGCGCCGGGGCGGCCGGAGCCTGACGCGCCGTGCTGGTCATCCCGGCCCAGCGGCTCCGCGAGCTCGTCCCGGTTCGCGCGGCCATCGACGCGGTGCGCGAGGGATTCATCGCCGGCTCCTCGGGCGACATCGAGCAGCCGGCGCGGCTGGCCCTTGAGGATGGACGCGCCCTGGCGATGCTCGCCGCGGACCGCCGTGGCGTCGGCACGGTCCTGAAGGCGGTCACGGTCCGGCACGGGAACGCCGAGCGCGGCCTGCCGGTGGTGCAGGCGGTGGTGGTCTGGTTCGACGGGGAGACGGGGACGCCGGAGGCGATAATCGACGGCACCACGCTCACGGCGCTCCGCACCGGCGCGGCGTCGGGGGTGGCCACCGACCTGCTCGCCTCGCCCGACGCCAGAGTGCTGGCGATGATCGGTGCCGGTGGGCAGGCGCCCGACCAGATCCGGGCGGTGTGCGCGGTCCGGCCGATCCGCGAGGTGCGCGTCGCCTCGAGGAACCGCGCCCACGCCACCGCGCTCGCGGGCCGGCTGGCCGGGGAGCTGGAACGCGTGCGTGTCATCGCCACGAGCGTGGCCGGCGCGATCCGCGGCGCGGACGTGGTGTGCACCGCGACCACCGCCACGGAGCCGCTCTTCGCGGCCCGGGATCTCGCCCCGGCCGTGCACGTCAACGCGGTCGGGGCCTACACCGAGGCGATGTGCGAGCTGCCGGCCGAGCTGCTCGCCGAAGCCTCCGTGATCGCCGTGGACCGGGTCGACGCGGCGCTGGTCGAGGCCGGCGACCTGATCCGGGCGATCCGCCGGGGCCTCCTGCGACCCGACCGACTGGTCGAGATCGGCACGCTCCTGGCCAGACCGACCGCGCCGCCGGGTGGGCGCACCGTCTTCAAGTCGGTGGGCGTGGCGGCCCAGGACTGGGCCCTGGCCCGGATCGCGGTCGAGCGAGCCCGGGCGCTGGAGGCCGGTGGGCGATCAGGAGAGCAGGGCGATCAACTCTCCGGCCAGCCCGAGTGACTCGGGCGTCATGAGCGTCGGGTTCCGGAAGATGAAGCCCATGAAGCCGGCGTCCATGTAGGGCCGCAGGCCGTCTGCCGCCTGCGCCGGAGTCATGGCCAACGAGGCCGCCCGGCGGGCCGGGGCCAGGCGATCCAGCGTGGCCTGCGCCTCCCGTTCGTCGCTCACCAGCACGAACGGCGCCATGACCGTGCGGAGGATCGTGGAGGGATCGCGGCCCTCGGCCTCGCAGTGCCGCTCGAGCACCTCGGTCTTGTGGCGGAGCTCGTCGAGCGTGCCGAACCAGTTCGTCATGTCGGCGTACCGGGCGGCCAGGCGCAGGGTCCTCCGCTCGCCGCCCCCGCCGACCAGGATCTTCGGGCCGCCGGCCTGGATCGGGCGCGGGCTGTTGAGCGCCTCCTCGATCCGGTAGTGCGGGCCCTCGAAGCTCGGTCGCTCCTGGGTGAACATCAGCCGGCAGATCGCCAGGGTCTCGTCGAGGCGATCCATCCGCGCGTGGATCGGCGGAAACTCGAAGCCGTACCCGCGGTGCTCGGACTCGTTCCAGCCGGCGCCGATCCCGAGCACCGCCCTCCCGCCCGAGATGATGTCGAGCGTGGTCACCATCTTGGCCAGCAGCGCGGGGTTGCGGTACGTCACGCCGGTCACCATCGTGCCGAGCCGCACCCGGTGGGTGCGCGCGGCGATGGCGCCGAGCGTCGTGTACGCCTCGAGCATCGGCTCTTCCTCGGCCCCTACGTTCCTTATCTGATAGAAGTGATCCATCACGGTGACCATGTCGAACCCTGCCGACTCGGCCGCCTGCACGAGCTCGACCAGCCGGTCGAACAGCCGCTCCCCCGGGACGTCAGGGTACGTGAAGCTGGGCATGTGGTAGCCGAAGAAAGGACGCATGCCTGGCGGACCTCCTGCGCACTGTGACGGCCGCGCGGCCACCGGAGGGGGGTGCGGCGGCGATCGGCGCACGTGCCGGCATGGGGCGGATCCGCGCCCCCGGACGATACCTCAGCCGGCCGGCAACCTCCGTCGCCGGAGCGGCGGCCAAAGATCGGCGGCGCCGCGGGCTGCCCGGCCTGGGATCAGCGGAGCCAGGCCCAGGCGAGGAGCGCGAGCACCACGATCCCCCCGACCACGAGCACGCGCGGGTCGGCGGGCACCAGCGTGCCGAGCTGCCCGGCGGCGCCGGCGATGGCGTCGACGATCCGCCCGACCGTGTTCGCGAAGAGCCCGCCCACCCCGGAACCGACGCTGTCGAGCAACCCTCCCACGTTCCGCCCCCGACCGCCCGCGACCCATGCCGCGTTCGACGCAGCCTACCCCACGCCGGCCGGCGCGGCGAGTGCCATACCCACGAGTGCCGTACCGGCGAGCGTCGTCATCCCTCGACGCGCGGCGGCAGCTGCACGATCGTCTCCGCCCGCGGCACGATGTCTACGTCGTGGGCGGCCGCCCCGAGGTCCGCGGCACGGTGGTGCGTGACCGAGACCTGCCGCTGGCCGCCGGCCGCCGGGTCGTCGCCTCGGTAGACTCTGCCAATGACTCCGACCGTTCCCGATCCCTCCCCGCCATCGCTGGACGACGAGGCGCTCCGCGCGGCCTTTGGGTCGCTCGACCTTGCCCAGTCATCGGGGCACGGCGACATGGACCCCGAGACGTTCCGCCGGTCGGCCCACGCGGTGGCCGACCTGATGGCCGACTACCTGGCGCACGTCGAGCATTTCCCGATCCTGCCGAACGTCGAGCCCGGCGAGCTGCGTTCGCGCTTCCCCGCCGCTCCACCCGAGCGGCCGGAGCCGCTGGGCGACGTCCTGGCCGATTACCGGGCGCTGGTCGAGCCGAACATCACGCACTGGCAGCACCCCGCGTTCTTCGCCTACTTCGCCAGCAGCGGGTCCGCGCCGGGCATCCTCGGCGAGATGCTCATGGCGACGCTGGTGGGGAACGCCATGCTCTGGCGGACCTCGCCGGTCGCGACCGAGCTCGAGGAAGTCACCATCGGATGGTTGAGGCAGGGGCTCGGGCTGCCCGACGCGTTCGACGGCTTCTTCACTGATACCGCCTCGACCAGCAGCCTCATCGGCCTCGCCGGCGCGCGCCAGGCCGTGGCCGGCACCGATGCCTCGGCCGACGGCCTGGCCGGCCAGCCCGCCCTGCGCATCTACGCTTCGGCCGAGGCACACAGCTCCATCGAGAAGGCGGCCATGACGCTCGGCATCGGGCGCGCCGGGACCCGCCGGATCCCCGTCGACGGCGCCTACCGCATGGACCCGGCGGGGCTGGAGGCGGCCATCCGCGAGGACCGCGCCGCGGGGCACGTCCCCTGCGCGGTGGTGGCGACCATCGGCACCACCGGCCCCACGTCGATCGACCCGACGCCGGCCGTCGCGGAGATCGCCGAGCGAGAGGGCCTGTGGCTGCACGTTGACGCGGCCTACGCCGGCGCGACCGCGCTGCTCCCCGAACGCCGCTGGCCCTTCGCCGGATGGGAGCGCGCGGATTCGATCGTGGTGAACCCGCACAAGTGGCTCTTCACGCCGCTGGACGCGTCGCTGTTCCTGACGCGCCGGCCCGAGGTCGTGCGTGCCGCGTTCAGCCTGGTGCCGGAGTACCTGCGGACGCTCGACCGGGAGCGCGCGGTGCACGACTTCAACGAGTACACCCCGCAGCTGGGGCGGCGCTTCCGCGCCCTGAAGATGTGGATGCTGCTCCGCTACTTCGGGCTGGAGGGGATGCGAACCCGGCTCCGCGAGCATCTCGACCTGGCGCAGCGGTTCACCCGCTGGGTGGATGACGAACCGGACGCGGAGCGTCTCGCGCCCGTCCCGTTCTCCACCGTGTGCTTTCGCTGGCGGCCGCGCCGGTTCGCGGGCCGGGAAGACGAACCCGAGGTGCGCGCCGCGCTCGATCGGCTGAACACCGCGCTGCTCGAGGCCGTCAACCGCGAGGGGCTCGTCTTCCTCTCGCACACGCGGCTGCTCGACCGGATGACGCTGCGGCTGGCGATCGGGAGCGTGCGCACCGAGGCCCGCCACGTCGCGCTGGCGTGGGAGCGGATCCGGGAGCACGCCGCGCGGCTCGACGGGGAGGGCACGGCGCCGATTCCGGTCCCGCAATAGACTCGGCGCGTGGATCTCGCCTCGACCGCGTCCCGGCGCGACCTTTCCGGCTCCGGCATCGGGCTGTCGGCCCTGCAGTGGGCACCCGGCTCGGGCCGTGCCGAGCTCCCGCCGATCCTGCTGCACCACGGCCTGGCCTCGTCGGCGGGGTTCTGGGGGCCGGTGGCCTCCCGCCTGGCGGCCGGCATGCCCTCGGGGGCCTGCCGCGACGTGGTGGCGCTCGACGCGCGCGGCCACGGCGAAAGCGATCGACCCGACGACGGCTACGACTTCGCGACGATCGCGGCCGACCTGCACGGGGCGCTCGTCGCCTTGGGGTGGGACGGCCGCGCCGGACCGCACCCGGTGCTGGTGGGACACTCCTGGGGCGGCAACGTGGTGCTCGAGTACGCCGCACGCCACCCGGAGGTGCCGGCCGGCATCGTGCTGGTCGACGGGGGCTTCATCGAGTTGCAGGCGCACATGTCGTGGGAGGAGACGGAGCAGGAGCTGGCTCCGCCCAGGCTCACGCCCATGACCTGGCGCGAGTTCTCGGAGCGGGCCGCGGGGTGGTGGAGCGCGACGGGCTGGGACGCCTCGATCGAGGCTGCCATGCGCCACAACTTCGAGGAGCTGACCGACGGGACCATCCGCTCTCGCCTGTCGCGGGAACGCCACATGCGGATCCTGCGGGCCATGTGGGAACAGCGGCCGAGCGACCTCTACGAGCAGGTCCGCTGCCCCGTCCTGTTCCTGCCGGCCCGCCGGGCGAACGTCGAGGGGCGCGAGCAGCGCTTCATCGAGCGCAAGGAGCGCACCGTGGAGCGCGCCCAGGCGATCCTGCGGCGCGCCGGCACGACGGTGAGCGTGGAGTGGTTCGAGGACTCGATCCACGACGTGCCGCTCCAGCACCCGGCACGGCTGGCGGCCCGCCTCCAGGCCTTCGCGGCCGGGCTTCCGGACCCGGGGACGCCCGCCGGCTGATCGCCGCGAGTCCCTCTGGCCGTTCGAATGGGACGGGTCGTCGCCCTCACCCCGACGAATCTCGTCGTCAGGACCGAGCGACGCGACGGAAGCCGTGGGTTGCGCCGGGAAGACCGGGCGCCGGCTGCGCTACACTGCGGTTCCCGGAACAGGGTGGCCGGCGGGCTGGACCCGCGGCCCCGAGCGCGAGGAGCGAAGCGAGCCATGGCCATCGCCACCGTCACTGACCGCAAGATGCTGATCGACGGCGAGTGGGTCGAGTCGTCGGGCGGGGAGTGGATCGAGGTCCACAACCCGGCCACCGGCGAGCTGGTCGGGCGCGTGCCCTCGGGCACCCCCGCGGACGTGGATCGCGCCGTCGCCGCGGCGCGGCGCGCGTTCCGGGACGGCCGCTGGCGGGGCATGTACGGGCCGGAGCGGGTCGCGATCCTCAATCGCCTGGCCGACCTGATCGACGCCAACGCGGACGCGCTGGCGCAGTCCGAGACGGCCCAGACTGGCACGGCGATCAAGCTCCGCCGCGACTCGGACATCCCGTTCGCCGCCGACAACCTCCGCTTCTTCGCCGGCGCGATCCGTCACCTCGAGGGCAAGGCCGCCGGCGAGTACAGCGGGAGCCACACCAGCCTGATCCGCCGGGAGCCGATCGGCGTGGTGGGCCAGGTCGCGCCGTGGAACTACCCGTTGATGATGGCGATCTGGAAGATCGGGCCCGCGCTGGCCGCCGGCAACAGCGTGGTGCTGAAGCCGGCCACCGCGACGCCGCTCACGACCCTGATGCTCGGCGAGCTGGCGAAAGAGGCCGGCCTCCCCGACGGCGTCCTCAACGTCGTCACCGGCCGGGGAGACCTGGTGGGTGCCGCCATCGCGGCGCACCCGGACGTCGACATGGTCTCGCTCACCGGCGACACCGAGACCGGCAAGAAGATCCAGGCCGCCGCCAGCGGGACGCTGAAGCGCCTGCACCTCGAGCTGGGCGGCAAGGCGCCGTTCATCGTGTACGCCGACGCCGACCTGGAGGCGGCCGCCCGCGGCGCGGTGGTCGGGGGGCTGGTCAATGCCGGGCAGGACTGCACCGCTGCCACGCGGATCTACGTCCAGCGGGACGTGTACGACCAGTTCCTCGATCTGCTGGTGGGCCACCTGCGCACGGTGCGGGTCGGGGATCCCCGGGACGCCCACACCGACATGGGGAGCCTGATCAGCGAGCAGCAGCTGCAGCGGGTCCAGGGATTCGTGGACCGGGCCCGGCAGTCGGGGGCGCGCGTGCTGGTCGGCGGTGGACGCGCCGTGGTCCCCGGGCTGACGGGTGCGTTCTTCCAGCCGACCGTGGTCGACCAGGTCGAGCAGGACTCCGAGATCGTCCAGCAGGAGATCTTCGGACCCGTCCTCACGGTGCTCCCGTTCGACACCGAGGAGGAGGTGCTGGCGAAGGCGAACGACGTGCGGTACGGGCTGGCGAGCTCGGTCTGGACCCGCGACGTCTTCCGTGCGATGCGGGCGGCGAAGGCGCTGGAGTTCGGCGGCGTCTGGGTCAACGACCACCTGCCGCTCACGAGCGAGATGCCGCACGGCGGCTTCAAGCAGTCCGGCTTCGGCAAGGACCTGTCCGCGTACTCGTTCGAGGAGTACACCAACGTCAAGCACGTCATGATCGAGCTCACCGGGGAGGCCGAGAAGGGCTGGCACTACACCGTCTGGGGCGACCCGAAGTAACCGGCGGGGCGACGCGGCATAATCAGCCCAGCGCACCGAGCCGGCGGCGGCGAGCGGCCGGCA
>JAJYDP010000199.1:7721-8055 GCA_021777365.1 Chloroflexota bacterium
CAGAACGCGCCAGGTCCGGCGCGCTCGCAGCAGGAGGACCCGCGAATCGTGCCGCCACTCTCGCAGCTCCAGCGCGTGCCCCTGGTCTACCAGGAGCGACTCGACCGCCAGGGCATCTTCACCACGGGCCTGCTGCTCGAGGTCTCGGAGACGCCCACGCGCCGCCAGTACCTGGCCGACCAGCTGGGCGCCACGACCAACGACGTCAGCGACTGGCGCGACGAGGCCACGCTCCTCAATCTCGCTCGCTTCGGGCCGCTCGAGCAGGCGATCTTCACGCAGGCCGGGGTCACGGGCATCGCGCAGGTGCTGGGACTGTCGCTCGATGAGCTGC
>JAJYDP010000200.1:0-7382 GCA_021777365.1 Chloroflexota bacterium
CGGCTTCGCCGTCTTCACCGCGGGATCGATCATGCTGGCGTTCACGCCGTTCGATGGGCAGGCCGGTGCGATCTGGCTGATCGTCATGCGGCTCGTGCAGGGGATCGGCGGCGCGTTCCTCTTCGCGAACTCGCAGGCGATCCTGACCGACGCCTTCCCGCCGAACCAGCGCGGCATGGCCCTCGGCATCAACGGCGTGGCGGCGATCGCCGGCCAGTTCATCGGCCTCGTGGTGGGCGGCATCCTGGCCGCCATCGACTGGCGCCTCGTCTTCTTCGTCAGCGTGCCTGTCGGGCTGGTCGGGACGGCCTGGGCGTACACGCACCTGCGCGAGCTCGCCACGTCACGTCGCTCGCGGATGGACTGGCCGGGCAACATCACGTTCGGCCTCGGCCTGACCGCGGTCCTCGTCGGCATCACGTACGGCATCCAGCCCTACGGCAACCAGAGCACCGGCTGGGGCAGCCCGTTCGTGGTGATCATGCTCGTCGGCGGCGCCGCCCTCCTCGCCGTCTTCCTCTGGATCGAGCGGCATGTCGAGCAACCGCTGCTCCGGCTGGACCTCTTCCGCATCCGCGCGTTCGCGGCCGGCAACCTCGCCACGCTCCTCTCGTCGATCGCCCGCGGCGGGCTCAACTTCATGCTGGTGATCTGGCTGCAGGGGATCTGGCTGCCGCTGCACGGCTATGACTTCGTGGACACGCCGCTCTGGGCGGGGATCGCGATGCTGCCACTCACGTTCGGCTTCCTGATCTCGGGGCCGGTCTCCGGGGTCCTCTCCGACCGTTTCGGGGCGCGGCCGTTCGCCACGGGCGGCATGCTCGTGGTGGCCGCCGCGTTCGTGGCCCTGCTGCGTCTGCCGGTCGACTTCCCCTACCCACTCTTCGCCGCCCTCCTCGTCACCATCGGCATCGGGAACGGCATGTTCAACTCGCCGAACAACGCGGCGATCATGAACAGCGTTCCGGCCCACCAGCGCGGAGTCGCGGCCGGGGTGCGCGCGACGTTCCTGAACGCGGGCAGCGTCGTGTCGACCGGGGTCTTCTTCTCGCTGATGGTGGTGGGGCTGGCCGGCTCGCTGCCGACGACCCTGTACCGCGGCCTCGTGGCCCACGCCGTCCCGGTCGCGGCCGCACGCCAGCTCGCCGAGCTGCCGCCGGCCGCCAGCCTGTTCGGCGCCATGCTCGGCTACAACCCCATGGCCACGCTGCTGCCGGCAAACGTGCTCCACGCCCTGCCGCCCGCGCAGGCCGCCGATCTCACCGGCCGGACCTTCTTCCCGAGCCTGCTGGCCGCCCCGTTCGGTCAGGGTCTCACGATCGTCTTCGGTGCCGCCGCCGCGATGGCCCTCGTCGCCGCGGCCGCCTCGGTGCTGCGCGGCGGGCGGTTCGTGTCGGGCGAGGTCCCGGCGGCGGTCCCGGCGGCGGTTCCGGCGCCCCTGGCCGGGGCGGGGCCGGCGGCGCGCTCGCGGCTCAGCCGGCTACGCCCCCGCTGACGGCGCCGGTTCGGTCAGCGAACACCCCGGGGGTGTGCGTCGGCGACGCCGGCGATGATCGCCGCGAGCTCTCGCGGGCGCGACCACATCGGCCAGTGGCTGGTCGGCAGGTCGATCCAGGTGACATCGCGCAGTTCGCGGAGGCCGGCCAGCCAGGACCAGTCGTGCTCCTGTGCGTACTTCCTGTACTGCTCGGCCGTGAAGCCCGTGCAGATCATCGTGCTCGGGATGTCGCGGCGCGCCTCGTTCGTCAGCTCCACCCCTTCGCGGATCACGCCACCGGGCACGGGGACGGCATGGCGGCGGAACGTCTCGAGCTGTGCCTCGCTGAGCCCGTCGAGGTTCTCCTCGGCCGCGAGCTCCTCCCAGTCGAGGGGCCGCTCGACCCCGGCGAACCCGGGATCCAGGGGTCCCTTTCCCGGTGCCGTGTCCACGTACACCATCGCCGCGATCCGTTCGGGGACCCGGTCGCTCGCCGCGTAGCCGCTGAAGCCCGAGGCGCTGTGGACGGCGAGCACCACGGGATCGTCCGCGGCCACGACCGCGTCGCAGATGGCTCGGACGTGGTCGGCCATGGTGATCGCCGACCGGTCCGCATCGGGCGACTCGAGCCCCGGCAGCGTCAGCGCCGTGACGTCGTGACCGTCGGCGCGCAGGAGGTCGCCGACCTCGTCCCACGCCCACGCGCCCAGCCAGAAGCCGGGGACCAGGATGATGGGTGCGCCGGGCATGCGTCCGTTCCCCCCTGTGCGCTCGTGCCCGCCGGCCCGTCCGATGGCCAGCCGTGCGATCATCGAGGTGCACAGGGTAGTGCAGTGATCGATCTGAGCGACAATCCGGGCCACCCGGCGCCACCCGCAGGGGTGCTGCGCTGGTTCCTGTATCTGCCCGTCCACCTGTACCACGCCCGCCTCGGGTTCCTGCTCGGGCACCGGTTCCTCGTGCTCGTGCACGAGGGGCGCCGGACGGGAGTGCGCCGGGAGACGCCGCTCGAGGTCATGGCCTACGACCGGGCGACCGGCGAGGCCGTGGTGGCGGCGGGCTGGGGTCGCCGGACCCAGTGGCTGCACAACGTCGAGGCGGGCCTGGCGCGCGAGATCTGGATCGGGCACGAGCGGTACGCACCGACCTGGCGGAGGCTTGGACTCGACGAGGCCGCGGCGGTGATCGAGCGGTACGAACACAGCAGCGGCCTGCCGGTCGGCCTCGTTCGCGCCGTCCTGGGCCGCCTCCTGGGCTGGCGCTACGACGGCACCCCTGAGGCGCGGCGGCGGGCTGCCGAGCAGCTGCCGCTCCTCGCGTTCCGGCCCGCCGTACGGGAGCGCTCGACGTGGACCGGGGTCAGCCGGGTGCTGCGGACGCACGAGCAGGCTCGGACGAGCTACGACCGGATGAGCCGCTGGTACGACCTGTTCGAAGAGCCGTTCGAGCGGAAGACGAGGCGGCGCGCGCTCCGGATGCTGCGCCCGTCGCCGGGCCAGACCGTGCTGGAGGTCGGCTTCGGGACGGGCCACGACCTCGTGGCACTGGCACGGTCGGTGGGTACGGCAGGTCGTGTCCGGGGCCTCGATCTGTCGGACGGCATGCGACAGGTGGCCCTCCGGCGCCTGCGCGCCGCGGGGCTGTCGGACCGCGTCGAGCTGTGCGTGGCGGACGCGGTGTCGATGCCGTACGGGGACGCCACCGTGGACTCGCTCGTCATGAGCCTCACGCTGGAGCTGTTCGACAGCCCGGAGGTGCCCCTGGTCCTGGCCGAGTGCCGGCGCGTGCTCCGACCCGGCGGCCGAATCGCCGTGACGTCACTGGCACGGCGAGAACACCCGAACCCGTGGACGCGCGCGTACGAACGGATCCACGACCTCCTGCCCGCGCTGGTCGACTGCCGCCCCATCCCGCTCGAGGCCGCGGTGCGTGAGTCGGGCCTGCAGGTCGACGAGGTCGTCCGCGGGTCGCTCTGGGGCCTGCCGGCCGACACGGTCCTCGCCAGGCGTCCGTCGGAACGGTCCGACCCCGCAGGCCGTCAGGCGGGATCGCGCCCGGAGAGCGTGCCGCCGGCCGGGGCCGTCGAGGCGGACGAGGATTCGTCCGCGCGGGCCGCCGGTTGACCCGCTCCGGGGGCCGGGTCCTGGGTCAGCCAGATCGCGATGTCGTCCGCCGACGGCACGCGTCCGGCGCTGACGAGCGTGCCGTCGATTGCGAGCCCCGGGTTGCGCACCACGCCGTAGCGCAGGATCGCCCGGTAGTCGGTGACCATGACGACCCGTGCGTCCACACCGGTCATGGCAACCGCCTCGCGGGCATTCGCCTCGGCGCGCCGGCAGTTGACGCATCCGGGCCCCAGGATCTCGATCTTCACCATCGCATCGGGAATGGTGTCAACTCCCCGTAGTCCGCCACAGGCCCAAAGCGCCCCGGGCCGACGTGCCGCCCGGCACGAGCGAGCGCGGCGTCGAAAGCCGGCGGAGCGGCGCCTCGAGCACCACCGAGTGAGCGCGGCGGATCCCGGCCCCTGCCGGCGTCTCCGCGGCCTGGAGGCGGGTGCTCTGGCATGATGCGCTCTCGTGCGGAGGCGCGGGTAGGCGGCAACCCGGCGAGGGCGACCATGCGGCAGCCCGGCGAGGGCGACCGTTCGGTCCGGCCAGCGTCCGATGAGGCCGCCGGGCGACCGGAGTGCCCGCCGACGAACCGGCGCATGCGCGATGAGCCGCGTCGATCGGCGACGATCCCGCGATCGAAGAGGGGGATTTCCATGCGTCTCACCGTCACCACGTTCCTGACGCTCGACGGCGTCTACCAGGCTCCCGGAGGCCCCGAGGAGGACCCGAGCGGCGGCTTCGAGCACGGCGGCTGGTCGTTCCCCTTCGCCGACGCCGACCAGGGCCGCATCATCGGCGACGTCTTCGCACGCGCCGATGCCTTCCTCCTCGGCCGGCGGACGTACGACATCTTCGCCTCGTTCTGGCCGACCGCCGGGGACGAGGAGGAGCCCGTGGCGTCGAAGCTCAACTCGCTCCCGAAGTACGTCGTCTCGACCACCATCTCGGAGCCGGCATGGCGTGGCACGAGCGTGATCCGCGGCAACGTGGCACAGGAGGTCGCGGCACTGAAGGCGCGTCCGGGCAACGAGCTCCAGGTCCACGGGAGCGGCCGCCTCGTCCAGACCCTGATGGCGGATGGCCTGGTGGACGAGTTTCGCCTGCTGATCTACCCGGTGGTGCTGGGAACCGGCAGGCGGCTGTTCGAGCGCCCGGGCCAGGCCGCCGGCCTCCGCCTCGTGGACTGCACGACCACGAGCACGGGCGTGGTCGTCGCCACCTATGCGCCCGACGGCCCGGTCCGGCACGGATCGTTCGCCGGGGAGCAGGGCCAGCCCTGACGTCGGCCGCCGCGCGGTCTCGCCGGCGACGCTCTCGAGGGGCCCGCGCCGATGGGGCAGACTGCACCCCATGGGTGACCCGGGCTGGATCCTGCACGTCGACCTCGACCAGTTCCTGGCCGCCGTCGAGGTCCTCCGCCGCCCCGAGCTGCGCGGCCGGCCCGTCGTCGTCGGCGGCTCGGGAGATCCGACGCAGCGCCGGATGGTGGTCTCCACCGCCTCGTACGAGGCACGCGCCTTCGGCGTGCACTCCGGGATGCCCCTGCGCGAGGCCGCGCGGCGATGTCCCGACGCGGCCTTCCTGCCCCTCGACGCGCCCGCGTACAACGCCGCGTCGGCGCGCGTGATGGCGATCCTGCGCCGGTTCCCGGTCGTGGTGGAGGTGATCGGCTGGGACGAGGCGTTCCTGGGGGCGACCACGGACGACCCCGAACGACTGGCGACCGCGATCCGCCTGGCGGTACGCGCGGAGACCGGCCTGGAGTGCTCCGTCGGGATCGGATGGAACAAGCTGCAGGCGAAGCTCGCCACCGGGTTCGCCAAGCCGGCCGGGATCTTCCGCCTCACGGACGAGACCTGGATGCCGGTCATGGGCGAACGGCCCGTGACGGCCGTGTGGGGGATCGGCAGCCGGACCGCCGCGAAGCTGGCGGCGCTCGGGATCCTGACCGTGGCGCAGCTCGCGGCCGCCGACTGGAGAGCGCTGGCGGCCGGCTTCGGCCCGGTGGTCGGGCCGAGCCTCAAGGCGATGGGGATGGGAATCGGCCCGGCCGAGGTCAGCGGAGCGCCGTGGATTCCGCGCTCGCGCAGCCACGAGACGACGTTCCCGGCCGACCTGACCGATCGCCGCGAGATCGAGGCGGAGGTCTCTCGCCTCGCCCGGGCGCTTGCCGCCGAGATCGCCGACGCCGACCGGCCGGTCGTGCGAGTCGGACTGAAGGTGCGCTTCGCCCCATTCCTCACCCGGACCGGCGCGCTGGCCCTGCCGACCCCGACCCGGGACCCCGCGCCCATCGAACGGGCCGCCCTCGCGATCCTCGACCGCCTCGGGACGCCACGGCCCGTGCGCCTCCTCGGCGTGCGCGTCGAGTTCGCAACCCCGGTCGCGACCGACGGGTCCGACCCCGCATCCTCGACGGCCCCGGACGCCTGATCCCCGGCATCGCGGGGCCGCCTGCCGGCGCCCGATCTCCGGTTCCACCGGGACAGCCGACGGGCCACCGGCATCTCTCCTGCGGCGAGGCACCCGGGGCGGGGAACGGGAAGGGCGCAGGTATCGCCCGCCGGGCCCGGGGGCCACGTGCCGGGAGAGCGTGACATGACCGGGCCCAATCCACCGCTCGCACGTCCGACACGGCCGCGCTCCGTCATGGCCGTCGTCGCCGTCGTCATCCTGGCCGTCGCCGCCGCACTCGTCATCCCGGATGGATCCCCCGTCCCCTCCCCCGACCCGCACGCATCGGCGTCCGGGTCGGCTCCCTCGCTCGCCGCGGTTCCCTCTCGGGCGCCCGTCGCGTCGCCCGCGACCGCTCCATCGCCCGCTCCATCGGCGGAGACCGCCTGGCAGTCCGTGGCCGACGCGACCATCGCCGCCGCCGCCGACCTCGTCCCGAGCGACGTGGACACCGCCGGCATCGCCGCCGACAGCGCATTCACGCTGACGAGTCGCACCACGGAGAGCGCCGCCGCCCTCGCCGCCCGCCTCGAGGTCGATCCCGCCGTACGCCTGCAGCGGAGCGGCACCGCCGATCGTCAGGTGGTTCGCCCGGCCGCGCGGCTCGCCGCCGGCGGCACGTACCGCTTCGTCCTCCGCTCGCCCGATGGAGCGGTCGAGGGCTCATGGGCCTTCCGTGTCCGGCAGCCGCTCCACGTGGCCGGCACGATCCCGGCCGACAGGGCCACAGACGTGCCGGTCACGACCGGCATCGAGATCATGTTCGACCAGGACGGCGCGACGGGCGCAGCCTCCCACGTCGCGATCGACCCTGCCGTCCGGGGCAGCTGGGAGACCGTCGGCCGCACCCTCGTCTTCGCACCCGTCGCCCTGCAGCCGAAGACCCTCTACCGGGTGACGCTCCGCCACGGCGTGCCCATCGCCGGCTCCGACCAGGTCCTCGAGAAGGACGTCACGTTCGCGTTCGAGACCGCCGCCCTCGCCACCGACACGACGCCGGCACCGACGATCCGGATGGGCCGCCGCGCGTTCGAATCCTCGACCCGGGAGGCGCCCGTCCTGACGGTGCAGGCAGACGGCCCGGGCCAGCCGAAGCCCCGGGACGTCAGCGGCGTCGTCTACCGGTTCCCGAGCGCCACCGCCGCCCTGGCCGCGCTGACGCGCGTCGAGCGTGGTTCGTGGACCCGCTGGCAGGGCGAGGGTACGGTTCCGACTGCGAGCCTCACGCGTATCAGCAGGTACACGGTGCGCGCGTCCCCCACCGGCGGCTGGGCCACGCTCTGGTTCCGGCTCCCCGCCAGGCTGGCGGCGGGCTGGTACCTCGTGACGGTGCAGAT
>JAJYDP010000200.1:7392-8041 GCA_021777365.1 Chloroflexota bacterium
GTCACGGTTCGCGATGCCGCGGGCGACGTCCAGCTGTTCGTGCAGGTCACCGACGTCGCGTCGTACATCGCCGTCCTGTCCGACAGGACGGTGCTCTGGGCCCACGACCTGGCGTCCGGCACGCCGCTCGCGGGAGCGTCCCTCGTGCTCCCCGGGGGGACCAGGCTGGGGCCGACCGACGCGAACGGCCTGCTGGTCGTTGCGACGCCGCCTGCGCTCTCGTCCTCCGATTCCGCCGGCTCACCCGCCCCGCCCGCCGTCACCGTCCGCTCGGCCGACGGCCGTACCGGCATCGTCTCGGGATCGATGTGGACGAGCTCTGGAGACGCGTGGCGCTACGGCTACTCGGGCGCGTGGGACGGCGTCAGCGCCGCCTACTGGAAGGCCTTCCACGCGGATCGCGAGGTCTACCGCCAGCAGGACACGATCAACGCGTTCGGGTTCGTCCGCGGCCGGGCCGACGGCTCGGTCCCGACGAGGCTGACCGTGCGCCTCTCCTCGTCCGGCGAGCCGGTGGGGGGCGCCCTGCCGCCCGCGATCGTCGAGACGACGGCCGTTCCGGACCGACTCGGTGCGTTCACCGCGTCGCTTGCACTCGACGGGATCCCGCTCGGCTGGTACCGGCTGGAACTGCTGGTGGGCACCGAGC
>JAJYDP010000201.1 GCA_021777365.1 Chloroflexota bacterium
AACACCTCAGTCGCCGCCTCCAGGCTCGGACAGTCGGCACGCGGGATGTAGACCGTCTCCTCGTCCCAGCCGATGAAGTAGTCGGGCAGCATCGTCGGCTCGGTCACGGCTCGGCCTCCGGCTCGGCCTCCGGCTCGGTCGGGGCGAGGGCGGCAAGCAGAGCGGCCACGTCCCGACAGCGCACCGTGATCGCCATCGCCATGGACGAGTCCAACTCGATCCACTCCTCGGGCATCACGCTCGCCGCTTCGATGAACGGAACAGTCGCCTCTCGCAGCCGCGCCTCGCGTGCCTCGGCGGCGTGGAGGGCATCTTCCGCATGCGCCCGAGCAAACTGCGCCTCGTCGAGGTCGGCCTCGACTCCGCGCAGAGCGTCGATCACCCGCATGGTGTCGCAGGGCAACTCGACCGGCTCATCCTGCGAGCAGTGCTCGCAGTAGCGACCAGCCGGATAGAGAGAGGTGTGCCGCGCCTCGATGGCGGCTCGATCTTCCTTCGCCAGCGCGTCCCTAACCGTCATGATGCCCTCCCTTCGCTGTTCTCCGCTCGGCTATGGATTCCACCGTGGCATGGGCGAGTACAACCACCACAGCCGACTCAGCGCGCCTCGGGCCACGAACGGCACCGCCCACGCGGGACGGATACCGTGCCGCTCGCCCACTTCCGGGATCGGGTCGTGCGTCTGCGCGACGTCGAGCAGCAGGTCTGCCAGCCACGCCCCCTCGGTGTCCTCGAACCGGCCGTGCATCTGCCACAGCGCGAAGCGCAGCGGCCAGCGGTAGTAGCAGCGGCAGTCACCGGTCACGCCGAGGTCCCGCGCCGCCTTCGTGACGCCGTAGCGCCACGGGCACGAGTCCTCGTGGTCCTGTCGGCCGGCCGCCGGGCTGGAGATGCCCTCCACCCAGTCCATGAACTCCCCGGCCAGCGCCGGGTCGCCGTCCTCGCCGGTGCGGAAGCTGGCGTGGATGCGGAACGGGGGCTCCTGATCGTAGGCCCAGCGCACCCAGCGCAGCGAGCGCGTGAGTCCCTGCGGCTCGCGGGCGTTGTCGAATTTGCGCTGCATCGACATCGCGTAGTCGTCGGCGTACGGATACGCCGCCCGAGCGCGGTTCGCTTCCTGAACCTGACGCCGCTGCAGGGGCGTCAGTGCCTCGACTGCGACCACTCGATCCCTCCTCAATGACCGGCCACGGTGACCGTCACGCGGTACAGGCCGAGCGACGGGTCCAGACCGAGAACGTGAACGGCATCCAGCGACAGGTCGATGACGCGCGTGCCGAGGCACTGGCACCAGTCCGTCAGCCGCAGCGCGACGCAGCGGCCGCCGACGACGCACACCGTCACGAGCGAGCCTCGCCAGTTGCCGACGCGGAGCGCCGGGCCGGCCGCGCCGTAGACGCCGGGGCCGCCGGTCGCATACCACGACGCGACGCCGGAGACGACCGGCTTGATGCCGGCGGCAGCGACCCGCTTCGGAGACGGTGAGGGGGACGGGGGCACTTCCGTCCCCCTCACGCTCGGCCGCCGGGTTCTCGCTGGCGACGGCCGAGGGGGGACAGCAGGCGCGGCCGGAGAGGCCGCTCCGGTCGGCTGCTGCTCCCCCTCGGGCGACGGCCACGAGGTCACGACGGCCTCTGGCACCGGTGCGTCCGTCGCTGATGGCTCGCTGTTCGCCGACGACGGCCTCAGCAGCCAGAGGAGTGCGACGAGGACGATTAGAGCGACGATCAGGACGGCGGTCACTCGCACGTAGCCTCCTCTCCACCCTCGGCGGACCACGCCTCGGGGTAGCGCTCGGCAAGGTACTCGCGGAGCTTGGCTCGCTCCTTCTCCGACGGCGGCTTGACGTTCGTGCCAAGGCAGATGATGACGGTGAACGCCGGGATGCTCTTGGCGCGGCGGCCGGCCCGGAGGTCGCGCTTGACGTGCTCCACCGACAGCGCCCTCGGGTCCCACGGGTGCGCCGGGTAGCCCCAGCGGTCGATGCAGCGGTGCGTCGGGTCCAGTCGCGCGAGCACACAGCCGCGGTCGCGCCCCATCAGCAGGCGGTACAGCTCCGGCGTCACCGGGTCGGCCTGCGGCCGGGAGCGGATGGCAGTGCGCCTCATGCCGCACCCTCTCGTCGAGTGAACCCGACGACCGGCCGCGCGGCGACGGGCTCGCCGTGCTCGAACTCCTCCATGCGAGCGTACAGGTCAGCCAGCGTCATCGGGGAGTCGGTCGGGGCGAGGTCCCGAGCCCGCAGCCACTCGCTCGCCTGCGCCGCGGGAAGCTCGGTGAACTGCACCACGCTGGCAGCACGGCCCGGACGCGAGACGGCGGGGTGCAGGCGGTGCAGCTCCTCGTTCGTGGTGATCAACACCAGTACCCGCAGCCCCTGCCCGATGAACCCGTCGGCGAGGTTCAGCAGCCGCGACAGCCCGTGCCCCGAGCGGTCCTTGGCATCCTCGCTCACCAGCTCGCCGGTGTCTTCGAGGATCAGCAGCTTCCACCGCTCGCGCTTGCTCGACCCTGCTGGCGCGTCCCCCAGCAGCATCTGCACGAGGTAGGCGGAGTGCTCGCCGAACAGGTTCTCAGGGTCCAGCACGTACTCGGCGCTGCACCACGACTTCCACTCGCGAAGCAGGGCGCGAAGAGCCCAAGTTTTCCCGGAACCGGCCTTGCCGTGCCAGAGGATGATCTGGCCGCCGTGCGACGGCACGAAGCTCGTCGCGGCGCGCGTCAGGTGCTCGGCCACCCGGGGGGCGTAGTTGCCTCGAATCTCCTCCCACGTCGGCGCGGCAAGGACGCGGCTCACGTTCTGCGGTCCCTGATTCGTCAGATACCAGAAACGCACGTCGATCCCATCCTGCTTGGCCCTCGGACGAGGGACGGCCTGCCGAGCCTGCTCGATCAGGCCGCTCGCGGTCGCCTGATCGTTCGCCGCAGCCACGACGCGCACCCACGATCTCGTGCAGTGCAGGCTCACCAGCGCGTCGGGGGCCACGCGCAGGATCGCCTCCCACTCGGGCTTGTGCTCGACCTGCTGTAGCACCTCGGCCTCCGGCCAGAGCACGCTCAGCACGGGCCACGAGCGCTTCATCGTATCCCACGAGTCCTTCGCCCGGAACCGCAGCCCCTCCCGCTCCACGAGGGTCGACCAGTAGCCGTCGATCAGGTCCGTCTCCTCGACGGTGATCAGGGGGTAGTTCACGCGACCTCTCCCGTGTCGGGGTTGATGAACGGCGCCTCGACCGTCAGCAGGTCGCAGTCGAGCACGACGTAGCGTGGAGCGCAGACGCCGCATTCCGGCATGAACGGAACCGCAGGATCATCGGGGCCATCCCCTACTAGGTGCCAGCGGTGCCGTGCCTCTGCGGCCGCGAGGTAGTCACGGGTCGTGCACCGCTCGAACGTGTCTGGAAGTTCCATCTCCCACGCTGCATAGCCTCCGGTCTCGGCGTGTGACCGCGCGTACCGCTCGGCCGCCTTGCGGGTGCGGAACGCGTAGCCACCGGGCGCCTTGGCGTTGCCGAACATGCGGACGGCACGCTCATAGACCGGGGGGTAGCCGAGCGTGAACGCCCTCACTGCCGCACCAGCTCCGCGTGCGATGCATCCCCGTCCTTCGTGACCCGCAGCGACCACGGCAGCGCGTCGGCGAACTCCGCGTCGTGCGACATCACCATGATCAAACCGTACTCCTCTGACAGCGCACTGATCGACTCCAGTACCGCCTCGCGCTCCTGCTCGTCCCCTGGAGCTAGCGGCTCGTCGAAGATCGCCGTAGACACTCGCCGCCCGCTGCGCTCGGCCAGCAGCCCCGCGACCCCGAGGCGCAGCGCGAGGTCGACGCGGAACCGCTCGCCCCCCGACAGCAGCGCGTAGTCGCGCTCTCGACCCCCGATCTCCACCACCACGTCGAGCGTGTCCATGCTGCCGCCCGCGCGCTTCTCTCGGCTCGTCGAGAGGTGCAGCGTGAACCCGCCGGGCAGCCGCCCCAGCGCCTCGTTGGCGTGCGCCTCGATGCGGGGGATGGCCTCCTCCACGATCAGCCGGGGGATGCCGTACGGGTGCCACGCCTCCGCCAGCGCGGCATACGACGCGGCAAGAGAGGACTGCTCGGAAACGGTGACCTCGGACGCCTGCGCGTCTCGCGCCGCCTGCTCGGCGCGATCCGCGTCGCGAGCGGACACCGCCGCCTGCTCCCCCAGCCGTCTTGCCGCCGCAGCGGCCTGTTCGGCATCGTCGCGCAGCGCCGTGATCATCGCCTCGCGTGCCGCCAACCGGTCGGCCTCCGGACCAGACAGCGCTGCTAGCTCGGCCTGTGCCGCAGCCTCCACCGCAGCGAGGCTCGTCAGCCGCTCCTCCGCCGAGGCGGCGTCGCGCGCCGCGCCCTCCCTGCGCGTCGCCAGCGCCAGTCGCGATGCCTCGGCTGTTGCCGCGTCTCGCTCCCACGCGTGCCACTGCTCGCGCAATCGCTCGGCCTCCTCGCGCCGCGCCTCCTCAGGGGAGGCCAGCACCTCCAGCGCAAGCACGCCCCACTCGGCATCCCGAGCCGCCGCGACGACTGCCTGCACCCGCTCGGCCGTAGGGATCGTAGCCAACAGTGGACAGGCCGCGTAGACCCCCTCGCCGTGGCAGGGTATCGCCGATCGGTCATACACCAGTGAGCGGACCCGCTCCTCCTCTCGCGCGGCCTGCTCCAGCCCGACCCGCGCCAGCCGTAGGTCGGCCGCAGCACGGCGAGCGACCTCGGCATCCTCTTCAGCCTGCCGTAACACCTCGGGGTCTGGTCGCGGTGGCATCGACGGGTCGGGCTGCTCGACCACCGCACGCAGGCGAAGGACGTCGGCCTCCAGTCGCTCGCGCTCCGCAGCGACACGCTCCACCTCCGCCGCCAGACGCGCTCGGCGCTCCTCCGCGACTCGCAGCCCCGCAGTGGCCGCCTCGGCGTCACGCAGCGCCCGCAGGCTCGACTCGGCCTCCTCCCTCGCGCGCTCTGCGGCGGCAGAGTGCCTAGCCGCGGCCTCTCGGTACTCCGCGGCGCGCTCGCCCTGCTCAGCCAGCACCGCCCGGCGCGCCTCCGCCTTGGCGGCTGTTTCACGTGCAACGTCCCGGCGCCGCTTCGCCTCCTCGTGCCACGCGGGATACGGGTCCTCCACCACGAGGTCCGAGAGCAGCGCCATGCGCTCGGCCGGTCGCAGCCGCACGAACTCATCGCTGCGCCCCTGCACCATGACCGCCGTCGCCAGCAGCGCGTCAGACGAGACGCCCACCAACTCGTCGATGGCTCCTTGCGTCTCCGCGACCGTGTGCCGGGTGAGGCTCTGGCCGTCCACCTCCAGCGTCAGCGCCGTGGACCGGCCGCGCTCGCGCTCCCGCCGCACCAGCACGCGGCGCCCGGCTGCCTCGAACTCCACCTCGGCCGCCGCGCGCTCCTCGCCCTGCCGCACCATCGCGTCCGCGCTGGCACGCCCCTCGCCGTAGATCGCCCACAAGAGAGCGTCGAGAAGGCTCGACTTTCCGAATCCGACCCTGCCCGTGACGCCTACCACGTCGCAGTCGGACAGGTCGAGGTCGAGACGATCCCAGCTCATGAAGCCGGACAGGGAGAGCCGCAATAGTCTCATGCGTCGGCTCGATCCCGGAACGTGCACGGGTTGTGGTGACAGATCCCGCAGGGTGCGCCGAGGTCCATCTCGACGAAGACTGCGACGATATCAGCCTCTCGCATCCGCACCGATACCGGCCCAGTCCGCCCCGACACGACGATGACGGTCTCGTCCCCCGCCGCATTGGGGATGCCCCGCTGGGCGGTCGCGAATAGCCGATCCATCATCCGGCGAACGGTCTCGGCCCTGTCTGGTCGTGTCATCGCGCCGCCACCTGCGCTCGCTCGGCCCGTGCCCGCCGCCGACCGATGCTCTGCCCGGCAGGAGATCCGAACGCCGGGCAGGTGCAGATGTAGTGCCGCCTGCCTGAGTAAATGTCCGAGGCGAACTCCACGCGCGGGGCCGCCTGCACCTCCGCGAGGCAGGCCGGGAAGTGGTCGCGCTCAGGGTGCCCGCACCCGCAGATCGGCTCCGGCCGCCTGCACGTGGGGCACGGACGCTCGGTGATCCCGACCGGCGGCGGCTGTCGATATCCGAAGGTCATATCGGCGCGTCCAGTTCGTCGAGAGCGTGACAGATAGAGCAACCCAGCTTCGCCATCGGGGTCGCGTGTTCATGGTCGCGGTCGGCCGCATCCACCACCGCGAGCAGCAGCGGGAGGGCATGCACCAGCAGCGCGGCAGTCTGCGCCCTGATCTGAAGCTCGTCCCCCGCCTCGTTGTGCAGCCAGAACTGGTCGAGCGGGCGATCCGGCATCCATGGGCCCGGACCGGCATCGTCCACCAGGTCACGCAGCATCGCGCGGAGGCCGGGCGGCACCTGGTAGCTCGTCTGGTCCATGTCGGGCAGTGCCTCCCATGTGTCGTGGAACGGGACGCGCTCAGTCATGCCCGTGCCCTCCGACGCTCCCTCGCGGCCACCTCCACCGCGCGGTGCGCCTCCCGGCAGAGGTCGCAGCGGCAGCCCGCGCTGTAGTCGAACGCCCGGCCGTGCCCCTCGCCCCTCGCGGCGAGCCGAGCCCGACGGATGGCCGTCGTCCCCGTGCCGTCCACGTGCGGCGGCGTGCCCTCGGTGAGCGGCGTCCCGCCGAGGTACCAGCGGCGCTTGTCCCCGTACGCCGACGAGGGGCCGACGTCCGCCCAGCCCCCGCTCGCGTTGCCGACCCGGACTCTCACGGCAGGGCCTCCGCGGCCGCGCCCCAGTCGAAGCGCATCACGCCCTGCTCGTCCCGCCACGCCACGACGGGCGTGGCCTCCTCGGTCGCCTCGTCGGGCAGCAGCACGTCGATCCCGTCGCAGCTCTCGTACACGTGCTCCCGCATGGCCCAGCGCGCCGCCGCGCGAGCCACGTCGGCGTCCTCCGTGTCGACCTCGACCAGCACGCCGCAGGCGACGGACGCCTCGGCTCTCACGCCTCCACCCCCTCGCGCTGGCTGTCGAGCACGAAGTCGGCGCCGTACCCCAGCTCGCGCTGGCACAGCCGCATCGCGTCCTTCCACTCGTGGTCGTGCGCGGTGTCCCCGTCGGAGGACGTGTAGACCGCCGCGCCGAGGTGGTGCTTCAGGATGATCATGGCCGCCGTCACGATCAGGTCGTACGGCTTATAGGCGGTCTTGCAGAACGAGAAGTACTCCGGCCGGCCCTCGGCTAGACCCCCCCGCCACGGCTGCGGCGTGTCCTCGACCCGCCGCACGAGGAACGTCTCGTGCGAGCAGTCGCCGTCGCAGGTCCGCTCGCTGACGAGCACCCCGGCGAACCACGTCCCGCCGTCCTCCGCCATCGAGGGGGCGGGCCACGCGATGCCGTAGTCGCGCTCGCGGTGGCCGCAGTGCTCGACCCCGTTCAGGCTGATCGCCTCGTCGGTCAGGACCGGCTCGCCGCAGCCGTCCCAGCCCGCCAGCGGGATCTCCGCCGCGAGGATCACCATCCGCAGGTCCGCGACAGCCGCGCGGAAGGCTGTTGGGTCGAACTCCCGCGCCCGGTAGAGGTAGTGGGTATAGCCCATCCGAGGTACCCTCCCGCCGGGGCAGATCCGGACCTGCCCCGGCCTGTAGTCGCTGGCTCCTACAGGTCCCATTCCTGCCGCAGCAGCGACAGGGCGGTGTCCTTGAGGCGGGCAGCCGAGCCGTCCACGGCATTCACGAACCGCTTGGCCGGGACCAGCGCCTCGTCGCTCACGTAGAGCGGCCGATAGTGGTCGGCGTACTCGGTGACGGCGTTGAACGCGCGGTAGGCCGTCTCGGGGACGCCCACCAGCGTCGTGCTGTTCTTGTACAGGGCCGCGATGGTCTCGCGGGCGGCCAGCCGCCGGGTCGGGCGCTCGGCCTCGGGCTCGATGGGGATGAGCCGCTGGGTGAAGCCGTCGATCCACGTCGGGCTGGGGATGGCGATGTCGTTCAGCGTCGCCATCAGCCGGACGAACGCCTCCACGTCGCGCTG
>JAJYDP010000202.1 GCA_021777365.1 Chloroflexota bacterium
ACCGTGTCGCACACCATCACCGCCACGGGGGGTGCGGCCGCCTCGGCCACCGCCACGCCGTCCCCCGCGCCGCAACCGTCCGGCTCGCCGCGTCCCGCGGTGGCCTCCGCATCCGGTGGCTCGGGTCGCCCCTTCCCGTGGGCCGACTGGTTGGCCTACCTGCTCGCGCTCGGGGCGCTCGGGGTGCTGCGCCGCTGGCGCGCCGGGGCGGTCCCGGGCGGGCGCCGGTCGTGGGTCGGGGTCGCCGTCCTGACGGCCGGCGCGGTGGTGCTGCTGTCGGGCTGGCTGGTCGGGTCGGCTCCGCTTGCCCTGGCGCCGACGCTGGGGCTCCTCGGGCTCGGGATCGGCGCGATCGTGCTGGCCGGGTTCCGACCGCTGCCCGCGCGTCGCCTGGCCCGCGTGCTGGCCGCCGTCCTTGCCGCGCTGGCCGCCGCCTGCGCCGCCCAGGGCGATCTGCTCCTCCTGGCCCTCGCCCTGGTGGGGACCGGGGTTGTGGAAGCCCTGGGTTGGCTGCGGCTCGATGATCCCGACGACCCCTGGACTGTCAAGCCGGCAAAGGGGGCCGACGAGCCGCCCCGCTCGGCCCGCGCACAACCGTCCGTGAAGGATGGGCAGGCTGCTGGTGGGCCGTCCGCGCCCGATCAGCGGGCGGCGACCAGCGGGCCGATCGCGCCCGCAGCCGACGAATGGTCGGTCGAGGATCGGTGGGCGTCCGACCAGTGGTCCTGGCCCTCGGCGGTCGGCACGACGACTGCCGATCAGCCGGGCAAGAAGCCGGATCGAAAGGCTCGCGGCGGCTGGGCACAGCTCGATCGGTAGCGCCCGCGGCCGTATCGGGGCTCCTTGGTCAGCGCAAGTGCCAGTTCCGCAGGGGGGAGCGCAGGGCGCGGGCGCGTTCCGCGAGGATCGGATCGTTCCTTCGGGCCGCGTGCCAGGACTGGAGTGGCGCTGGCAGGGGCGGCAGGCGGGCACCGCAGTCGGGGCACAGCTCGCCCCACGCCCCGCGCTCCGACTCGCAAGGCATGGCACCAACGGCCATGCGGTTGCTCGGCGCCTCCTGCGCCTCGCCGATCTGGTTCAGGATGATCCGCTCCATGACCCGTCGATTCTGCGCGACTGTCCCACGAGGTGTCGGACGCTGTTCGACCCGGAGGGCGATCGCGTGCGAGCCGCGGGGCCTGGTAGTCTGCCCTCCGCCCGGGACACGGCGGCCCGGATCGTCCACACTCTGGCGCATCGTCGGGGTGCAGCCCGGTGGCCGTGCGTGGAGGAGCGGCGGTGAACCTCGTCCCCTTCGGCGGAGCCCTCGCGCTCGTGGCCGGAATCGTGGCTGGCCTGCTGCTCGTGCGCCGTCTCCCCCGGGCCGACGGGCCCCGTCCGCCGGCGCCGATCGACCCGCGGGCGCATCCGCTGTGGGCACGCCGGGGCGTCGGGATCATCTACATCGGTTTCGCTCGGCGGGATCGCCGTGCTCGGCCTCATCGTGATCGTGCTGTGGGCGACGCTCGCGGCGCCCATGGGTATGGACAGTGCCGTCCCGGCACTCGTCATCGCGCTCGGCGGGCTCGCCATGGCCCTGGGCGCGCTGTTGCTCCTCGCGTCCTGGGGCCGCTACGACGAGGCTGCCGCGATCTCGCCCGACCTGGCCCGCCTCGGCGGGCGCGCGATCGTGGGCGCCTCGTTGGCCCAGGGACTCGCAATGCTTGGCTTCGTCATCCTCGTCCTGGCGGTCTTCTTCACGCGGTAGAGCAGGGTGCCGCCGACCACGGCGACATCGACCCCACTTGGCCATGACGCCTTGGCGCCATCACCGACGGTGAGAAAGTGGGGCGCCCCTCATTGACCGGGGGCCCCGTCACAGGATGAGGGCAGCCTCGCCGCGGCCCCCGATCCGCGAGCGCGGACACCCGACGTCTGGTCCACCTAAGGGGGGCTTGGGTCGTTTCGGCATCGCCGGGGCCCACTACGGACGAGCACGGCGACACGTGCGCCACGACGCAGGCTCCGTCCTCCCGCGCCTGTAGGTATTTGTGGCTATTGACCTTGTTGGATGGCGGTTGTATACGTCAGCCATTGGGGCACGCGCGCTCGGGAGGGACGGCGATGGCCGGTCGGTGGTCGGGTGACTCGCTCTTCGGCTTGGCGCGGCAGAGGGGACCGGCGGTGGCCCTGGTTGGGCTGCTGGTCGCCTCGGTGCTCACCGCCCCCGCAACCGCGTCCGCCCAGGCGGGCCCGTCGGCGTCCCCAGCGCCTGCGGCCGCCAGCCCGGCGCCCTCGAGCTCGCCCGCGCCTTCCAGCACGCCCACACCGAAGGGTCCCAGCCCATTGACTTCCCTGGGATCCACCACCGTCCTGCCGTACGAGGCGGCCGGCTACACCTACATGATCGTGGGCAGCGGCGGGCCGCCGGCAGGCTGGCAGAACCCCGGCTTCGACGACTCGTCCTGGTCGCCGGGCACCGGCGCCTTCGGCCAGGGCACCGCCTGCTCGGTCTCGTCGACCGATCACACGACCTGGCCTGTGGGAACCGAGATCCTGCTGCGCCAGGACACGATCATGCTGCCGGCTGGGACCACGAGCGTGACCGTCTCTTTCGGCGTGGACAACGGCGCCACGGTGTATTGGAACGGGGTGCAGATCGGGTCGCTCAACAGCGCGGGCTGCGCCTCCCAGAACCAGTACAACTTCACGGTCCCGAGCGGGGACTTCGTGGCGGGGTCCGCCAACCTGCTCGCCGTGCTGGGCACCGACGACGGCATCAGCGACAGCTTCGTGGATCTCTCGGTTACCGCCATCGCCACCGGTCCGAGCCCCGCCGAGAGCCTGGGGACGGGCAGCGGCGTCTTCGGTCCCAGCTGGGTGGCCCGTCACGCCGAACCGGTGAACACCGCCAGCGGCAACTACGACAACCAGGTCACCGACCTCTCGATGCCCGGGCGCGGGATCCCCTTCGCGTTCACCCGCACCTACAACTCGCTCGACCCAACCGTCGGTCCCTTCGGGCCCGGGTGGAGCTTCAGCTACGGCGCCCATCTGGCCTTCGATGCTTCGGGCAATGCGACGTTCTTCGCCGACGACGGGGCGCAATACGTGTTCGCCGCCAACGGCTCGGGCGGCTTCGTGACACCACCGGGTTCGACCGCCCGCCTCGCGCCGGAGAGCGGCGGCTACGTGCTCACCCGCCAGGACCAGCTCGCCTACCACTTCACGTCCGCCGGCGCGCTGACCTCGGAGACCGACCGCCCGGACAACACGATCTCCCTCGCGTACAACACCGGTGGTCAGCTGACCAGCATCACCGACACGGTGGGCCGGGTCGTGACGCTCTCCTACACCGGCAGCCTTCTCACCGGCCTGGCCGACCCGATCGGCCGCACCGTCACCTACGCCTACAACCCCGCGGGCCAGCTCGCGAGCGTCACCGACGTGCGCGGCGGCACCACCGCCTACACGTACGACAGCGGCGGGCGCCTGGCCACCATCACCGACCAGAACGGGCACACCCTGGTCGCCAACACCTACGATCCGACGTCGGGGCGCGTGGTTCAGCAGGTCGACGCGCTCGGCGACACCACGAGCTTCGCCTGGAACGCGGCGACCACCACCTCGACCATGACCGACGCGCGGGGTGGAGTCTGGACCGACGCGTACGCCAACGGTCTTCTGACCAGCACCACCGATCCGCTCGACGACACCACCAACTACACGTACGACGCGGGCCTCAACACGGCCTCGGTGACCGATCCCGACGGCCACACCACTGCCATGACCTACGACGCGGCAGGCAACCTGCTCAGCCGCACCGCGCCCGCGCCGCTCTCGTACGTGGAGACCTTCTCCTACGACGCCGCCAATGATCTGCTCTCCCACACCGACGGGCGGGGCAACACCACGGCCTACACGTACGATGCCGCGGGCGATCTGACCGAGACGAGCTACCCCGACGGCACCTCGTCTTCCGCCACCTACGACCCGCACGGCGAACGGCTGACGGTCACCGACCAGCGCGGTATGACGACCACGTACGGCTACGATGCGTCAGGAGACTTGGCCTCGATCCTCTCGCCATTCGGCGAGGTCACCACGATGACGTACGACCCGGTCGGGCGCATGCTCACGCGGGTCGATCCACGGGGCAACGTGGCGGGCGGCAACCCGGCCGCCTACACCACGAGCTTCGGCTACGACGCGGCGAACGATCTCCTCTCCACGACCGATCCGCTGGGCCATGTCACGAGTATGACGTACGATCCGGCCGGCAACCGGAGCAGCGTGACGGACCCGAACAGCCACACCACCGCCTACGGGTACGACGCCGCCAACCACCTCGTCTCGGTGGCCGATCCGCTCGGCGACGTCACGGCCTACGCCTACGACGCGACCAACGACCTCGCCACACGGACCGATGCCAACCGCCACATCACGCAGTACACCTACGATCTGGCCGACCGGCTGACCACCACGACCGATCCCGACGGGCACGCGTGGACTGTCGCCTACGATCCGGCGGGCAACCAGGCGAGCGTGACCGACGCCAACGGCAACGCGACGACGTACACGTACGACGCCCTCAACCGCCTGACCGGTGTCACCTACGCCAACGGCTCCACGGCGCCGGTGACCTACGGCTACGACGGGGACGGCAACCGCATATCGATGACCGACGGCGCTGGCACCGAGTCGTTCACCTACGACGCCCTCAACCGGCTCACCAGCGACACCCGTGGCGCCGACACCTTCACTTACACCTACGACCCCGCCGGTAACCTCCTCTCCCGCACCTACCCCGATGGCACCCTCACGAGCTACACCTACGACGCCGACGGGCGCATGGCCAGCGCGACCTCGGGCGGCACCACGAGCACGTACGCCTACGACGCGGCCGGCAACGAGATCTCGGTGACCACGCCGGACGGCTTCACCACCGCCGATACCTATGACACCGCCGACCGGTTGACCAGTGTCGTCACGACGAGCAGCGCAGGGCTCCTCTCGAGCTTCGCCTACCGCTACGATGCGGCCGGCAACCGTACCGCGATGGTGACCTCGCGCGACAGCATGGTGTACACCTACGACGCCGCAAACCGGCTCACCGGCGTGTGCTACTCAGGGTGTGGCGTCCAGGGGGCGGTGACGCCGCTGGTCGCCGCCCTTCCTGACCGCCCGCCCGAAAACAACCCCCCGCCCTCGGGCGACACCTTCAGCACCTGGACCTACGACGGGGTGGGCAATCGCCTGACGCAGACGAACTACCTGGGCACCGCCACGTACACCTACGATCCGGCCGACCGGCTGACCAGCGTCACCCCACCGGGCTCGGGCCCTGTCGCCTACACGTATGACGCGAACGGCAACCAGCTCTCTGCAGGCAGCACGTCCTACGCCTACAACCTGGCCAACGAGCTGGCCTCGGCCAGCGTGGGCAGCACCACCCAGACCTACACCTACAGCGGCGACGGGGTGCGCCTGAGTGCCGCCACCGGCAAGCAGACCGCCAAGATCACCCAGTTTGTGGTGGACCGCGCGTTCGCCCTGCCCACCGTGGTGGCCGAGCGGGACGGGGCCGGGAACCTCATCCGCCGCTACGTGTACGGCCTCGCGCTGCTCGACCAGACCACCTCCAACAAGGGCCCCTACTGGTATCACGAGGATGGGCTCGGGTCGGTCACCGACATCACCAGCAGCGCTGGCACCCCGCTCTGGTGGGCCGAGTACCAGCCCTACGGCCTGCTCCGCGAGTCCGGCTCGACCTCCCAGGCCCCGGTCAACCCGTTCATGTTCACCGGGCAGTATCAGGACAGCCCCACTGGCCTCTACTACCTGCGGGCGCGCCAGTATGACCCGACCACCGGGCGGTTCCTGGCGGTGGATCCGGTAGCGCCAAATGCGCTGAGCCCGTATGTTACGAATTATGGGTACGTGGGCGAGGACCCGACTGGTCAGGTCGATCCGACTGGACGGGACCCCGTGTGTCTTGCCGTCGCGATAGCTCTCGCGGAGGGAGGGCCAGTCGACTTGATCGCGGCGGCAGCCTGCTTGGGGGTCAGTGCGCTGCTGGTCGGATACGCTGCGCTTCAGGCAGGGCACGCCGCCAATGCCATGACAAACCCAACAGAGACGGTGCCCTTCAATCCTCCACCGGTCGGGCCTGGCGAGCCCGGAGGCGGTCCGTGGAACTTCCACGGCAACCAGCGAGCGATCGCTGTAGTGGCTGCAGTCATCGCTTCCATAGTGACGGGATTGCTCAACGGTGTGAACGAGAACGGTGAGCCACTCCCGCGCGTCGCGCACAACGGAAAGTAGATGTCGGTCTACGCTCTGGCGGAACTCGTGGCAGTGGCTGTGCTCGTGGCGCTGACGCAGGACCGACGCGGCGTGGCCCGGTGGCTCGCGATGGTCGCCGCTCCCGTGGCGGCCGCTCTCGCGCTGCTCGCGCTATCCGGGTGGGTCGTCAGACCCGCACCGCCGGACCTCGTTGACGTCTTGTCCGTGGGGTTCGTGGCCGCCATCGCCGTGGTCGGCCTGACGCCATTGGGTGGCCTGATCTGGGAGCGGCTCGCGATGGTCGTCAAGCCGCGCTGGGCATTCGATCGGCGGCTCCACGCGGCCCTCGAGGTCTACAATCGCGAGCTCCGCGCTCTGCCCCCGCCGGGACAGGCGACGGAGCGGCAGAAACGCGCCGTGCTCGACGTGGGAAGCCGGACCATCGAGAGGCTGACCCGCTTGCACGCGCCCGACGCGGATTGGGCGGCGGTGAGAGACGCATACGTCTCGCTGCTTCGCGATGAGCTCGAGGCGTTTGCACACGGGACCACGACGGTCCACGCCGATGAGATCTCGAAGATGAATGCTGAACTAAGTCAGCGGGTGCTGCAGCTTCGACGGCGCTATCAGCCCCTGTAAGGCGTTCCGGCCAAGTGTGTGGCGCGATCACGTCGCGTCCAGGCCCAGTAGCTGCTCGGGAACTGGCTCGCTCCGTTACCGAGCGGAGTGCCGCTCGATCTTGATTGGTCTGCCCCGTCTTCGGTGGAGTCGGATACCTGGAATCATGCTGCCGTCCAGGACAGGCGGCAGCAGTGGGAAGACGCGGTTATCCGCCAGAGTTCCGGCGCAAAGTGCTCGACGTGGTGGAGGCGGGCCGGGAATGTGCCAACCGCCTATGCCGCACTGGATGTGCGCCAACCAAATGGATGTGCGCCAACCAAATGGATGTGCTCCAACCCTTGACAGCGCCACCCCCTCGCCCAGCCTCCCGCAAACCCCCTTTGCGGGGGTGCGAGGGAGCACGAGATGGACGACACGACGCGACGGCCGGCGGCCGGCGGGGCGAACCGCCCGCAGCTCAGCTTCCCCCTGTACCTGGCCGCCGCGCTCGCCGCGCTGGCGTGGCCGCGCCTGGCCCCCGGCGCCGGCCTCTTCGCGCGCCTGGGCCCCGCCGCGAGCGCGATCCTGTGGGTGCCCTTCGCCCTGTGGGCGGCGGCCGAGGGGGTGCTGCTGGTCGCGCCGCATGTCGGGGCAGTGAGTGCCGGCGACGCGCGCCGGCTGGCGATCGCCCGCCTCGTCAGCGGCATTCGGCTGCTGGCGCGCTGCGCGGTCTGGCTGATCCCGCTGGTCGCGCTCCTGGGGGCCGATCCACTCGCCTGGGCGGATCGCCTGACGAGCTCGCTGCTCAACCTCGCCCTGGCGGGGGCCGGCGTCGCCATCTTCGCGGTGGCGATCCCGCGGGCGGGGCGCGCCGATCTGTCGGCGATCGCGGGCCGCTTTGACCCCACAAACCCATCGCGGGCAGACGAGAGCGGCGCCGATGGCCCGCCACGCGCCGGATTCCCGGACGCGCGCGCCGCTTCCGCCGGCCGAGGTGTGGTCGGCTCGGGCGTGACGCTCGACCACGCCGTGCCCACGAGCGCCGATCCGCTGGCGGCTCCGGTGCGCGCGGTTCGGGCGGGACTGCGTCGCGCGGCCGGCTTCGTCGTGCGGGTGGGCGTCCCGATCGTGCGCGCCGCCATCCGCTGGACGATCGCTGGTGCG
>JAJYDP010000203.1 GCA_021777365.1 Chloroflexota bacterium
AAACGGCTACCCTGCTCCATTGGACCGGCCTCCCGCATGTGGCTCTGTGCGGATACCTCTCGATGGCCCGCGCAATCCACGATGTTGCGCGAGCGCCGGTCCTTCCATGTTGACTAGCCTCGGCGGTGAACGTACACGCGCCTACTCACGGAGACACCTGTCATACGTACTGAACCCGCAGACGGCGCGCCTCCCGCCGGAAAGGACCTCTCTCTGATCAGGTCCCGGGAGGGGTGGCCTGCCGCACGGATCGAGGGGCGGAGGAGGGACCCCATTTCGGGCCGGGGGTGGTAGGACCGACAGGGCCTGCCTCACACGTCGCGGTTCTCGTCTTCGCCTGTCGCTGCCTTCCGGTGCCGCATGCCAAGGTACCCGACGGGCCGGACAGAGCCGCCCAGTCGTACAACGCCCACGACTCGTCCAAGCGTGGTGCGGACAGCGCCAACAAACGAGTGAACCGCAGGCGTATCCGGAGGGTCGGTGTGGAAGAACCGCTCGACGCGCTCTCTTGCGCCCACGGCGACCGTGAACGCGAAAACGACGGTGGCCGCGAGAGCGGCCTGACGCTTCATGTCCTGGGAGCCGCAGCGTCTGGCGCGAACACTCCTGACGGACAGGAGACCCCCGTGCCCTCTGCTATACATCGCCTGTCCGGGTTCTTCGCCAGGTACTGCTGGTGGTAGTCCTCGGCGAAATAGAAGTCGGGCACGTCGCGGATCTCGGTGGTGATCGGGCCGTAGCCGGCGGCGGCAAGCTCGCGCGCGAACGCGCCGGCCGACGCCTCGGCCTCGCGGCGCTGCGCCTCCGAGTGTGTGTAGATCGCCGAACGGTACTGCGTGCCCACGTCGTTGCCCTGGCGGCTGCCCTGCGTCGGGTCGTGGTTCTCCCAGAACAGCCGCAGCAGGTCGGCGTACGAGAGTGCGGTCGGGTCGAAGACGACCCGCACGACCTCGGCGTGTCCCGTGAGGCCGGTGCACACCTCGCGATAGGTGGGGTTCGGCGTGAAGCCGCCCGCGTACCCCACGGCCGTCACCAGGACGCCCGGCGTCCGCCAGAAGAGCCGCTCGGCGCCCCAGAAGCAGCCCATGCCGAACGTGGCGAACTCGCTCCCGGCGGGATACGGCGCCTGGAGCCGCGCTCCGTTGACGAAATGGACGCCGGGGACCGGCAGGGGGTCGGGGCGGCCGGGCAGAGCCTCCGAGGGGGATGGCAAGCGGAGCTTCCGTGGATCGGCGAAGAGCATGACAGGGGGTCTCGCTACGGTGGGGCCTTCACTGTAGCCCAGCACCGCCGGGGGCGCGCACGGAACGGTTCCGCCGGATGTCGACGCGGCACCGCAGGCCAGTGCGGCACCGGTTGGTAAATGGGACCTGCGTGCCGCAGAGGGCGGCAGGATCGCGCACATGGCGCAGGCCGCCATCGTCGCGCTGCCGCACGCGGAAGCCCGCCGACCCGCCGTCAGCCGACAGGCATAGATCGGCGTGCCTCAGCGCTTGATTCTGAAATCAGAAGTCTGTATGCTGCCCACATGTTGATGGAGCGACGTGTCACAATCGGACAACGCGGCGCGCTCGTCATTCCGCGCGCCATCCGCGAGCACGCCACCTTCGTCGAGGGCCAGGAAGTGCACCTCATCGAGGCGACGCCGCGGACGCTCGTCCTGACTGTCGAACCCGACCCCGCGCCGATCGTCGCGGCCGTCGCCGCGACGACGACCCAGCAGCCGCGCTTCCCGAAGATCGCGGCACGCCTTGCCGCAGGGCGACTCGACCGGCCGACAGGCCGTCGCCAGCAGACCGCCGACTTCGAAGCCCTGGCGATGGATGGTGCGGCCGCCGCACGGCGCGGAGCGGTCCCATCGCAGGCGCGGCCCGACACCGGTCGGCGCGCGGTTGACCTGCCCGCCGGACGGTGAGTTGGTTCGACGAGCCGAGCCTCTACTATCGAGCCGACCGTCCCCTCGATTGGTCGCTGGGCGATCTCGTCGTCACGCCGCACGCCGTTCTCTGGGCGGGCGAAGCCGACGACCCGTTGGCGACGTCGCCGCGCTTCGGCGAGCGCGTGCGGCGGGCGCTGTGGCGGCCCGGGCCCGAGGCCGTCGCGGTCGTTGCCGAGGCAGGCTGGGACGTCGGGATGATCGTCCTCGACGACTGCGCCCTGGATCGCGAGTTCAACCGGGAGGTGAACCGTCGCGAGCGAGTGCTGCGGGCGGACGGGCTCGACCAAGTGGAGGCACGCACGCGGGCGGAAGCCGAGACGCGGGAGCTCGATAACCTCGACCCGACACTCGTCGTGGCGCGGGTTCGTCCATTTACCGACTTCGAGGCGGGGCGACATGATGCGATCCGGCGCGCCGAAACGTTCGGCTACTTTCCCGTGCTTGGCACCGAGGACATCGACGACGGAGTCGCCGACTTCAGCCTCCTCACAACCGTCGACCGACGCGCACTCATCGGGCGCGTCGCCTCGCTGTCGGAGATGACGCGCAACGCGCTTCGTTCGAAGCTGGCCGAGTTCACCGCGCTCCGATCTCGCTTGACCGAGGCTGCCATCGAGTCCGCTGTCGGACGCCTGATCACCGGCGCCGAGGCCTACCACGAGCGCCACGGGAAACGTGAGACGCTGGTCGTCGGTCTCGAGCTGGACCACGGCGCTGAGGTGCTTGTCCTGAACGGCAGGTAGCTATCTGGCGCCTACTCGCCAGGTAGGCCCCGTCAAGAGTCTCACACCCTGCAGGCGGCGGGTGCCCTCTCGGCGCAACGATCGTATGCCCCGCCGGCGCCCGACGCAGTTGGGCATTTACCAACCGGCTATGCCGCACCGGACCGCCTATGTGCGAAAGACGGGGGATGGTAGACGCGAGACGTCGTGCGATCGCGGAGGACTGATCGCGCGCCTGCGGACGGTCGTGCCACCTGAGCTGTCACCGCGCACTGAAAGACTGCGGGGGACAGAAACACCTTCCAGACTCCGTGGTCGGTGGCTCAGGAGAACGCACACATGCCCCGCGGACGCAAGCTCACTCTCGGCATCGATCGCCCACCCTGTCCGCTCGGCCACTCGGGCACGGTGCTCCTCGACGGTCACCGGAAGATCCAGGGGGGCGCCCACGACAAGCAGCGCTACATCTGCGTCCCCGACGACGGCTCGGGCCGCCACAAGTTCTCTCCCTCGCTCCCCGCGCGGCGCAGTCGCCTGCACGGGAGCCACCGTCGGCTGTGCCTCGCGTGCCAGCGCCCGTATCAGCGCAACGACGGGGTGCCCACCGCCAGGCACTTCGTCTTCGCGGTGAAGGAGCAGGCCTCGATCCTTGACCTGATCGGGAAGGGCCAGAGCTTCCGCGCGATCAGCCGCGCGTTTCGGAGTCACCTCGGGCGCCCGAGTTTGGAGGCGCACCTGGCGATGGACTACCTCGACGTGTTTGGCCCCATCGTCATCGGGCGCGTCGCAGAGCAGCGCTGGCCGCTCGTCGTGCAGCTCGACGCGAAACCGCTGCGCCGCCGCATCCATCGGCGCCGACCCAGGCCGACTGGCGTCGTGACGCGATCGCTGCCCTGGCCGCAGAGCCTGCGCCAGAGGCGCCGGAGCGACCGGCGCAAGCGAGGCAAGCTCCGACGCCAGGGCCGGATCCCGCAGATGGGCCGGATCCTCGTGGCGACGGGCGCCGACGCGCCGGGTCGCATCGCGCGGCCCGTGCTCATGCGGTTCGCGGGGGCCGGCGATGAAGAGGGCTGGTTCGAGTTCCTCGACGCGTTGCGCGGCGAGCCTGCCTACGTGGTCTCCGACCGCGACCAGGCGATCATCGCCGCGGTGAAACGCCGCTGGCCCACCGCCACCCACTACTTCTGCGAGCAGCACCTCGCCCACAACGCGGAGCTCGCGGCGCGGCGCGACCGCGTGTTCGACCAGCAGATGCGCGACCACATCGAACGCTCGATGTGGGAGCCCGGGGACTGGGCCGCGTTCGAGCAGGAAGTGCGGACGCGGCGCGCACCGAACCTCCAGCGCTGGATGGCGGAGACGGCGCCCCTCGTGGCCCAGCAGTTCACGGTCCGTCGAGCGGGGTTCCCGCGGAGCGCGGGCGCCACCGAGGGCGTCATCGCGCGGCTCACCGCGAGCGTTATCGATCGTCGCCACGTCTACCGCAACGCCGAGCGCCTGAACCGCGTCCTCGCGCTCATCTGCGCCGACCTCGCCGGTCACGGCGGTGAGGAGCGCTACACGCGCATCCTGCGGGCGTGGCTGCGTCGGCGCGACGGGCGGGTCGTTGCCGACTGGCGTGCCGAACAGGACCGACACCACGTCAGCTCGATCGACGAGCTGATCGCTGACGCAGAGCAGCGCCAGCACGCCCTGCACCTCAGGCGCAATGCCGCCAGCGGCGTCGGGCGCCGCATCGCCCACGGTGCGCCCCTGGGCCGGCGCCTCGACGTGCCCAGCCGGACGCCGGCGGACGGCGGGTCGGTCGCGGGTACCTTCGTCGCGGACTACCCACGCCTAGCGGCGGAGTGGGATGTGCGCCGCAACCCCGGCCGGACCACCGAGACGACGCCGGCTGGGTCCGGCACGAAGGTGAACTGGAAGTGCCCCGCGGGTCCCGACCACGAGTGGGCCGCCCCGCCCGGGTCACGGACGCTACGCGGCTCGAACTGCCCCTTCTGCACCCACCGGCGCGTCGCGCTGTCCGGCTCGCTCGCCACCACCCACCCCGAGGTCGCGGCGTGCTGGCACTCGCGGAACGGCGCGCTCAAGCCCACCGACGTGACCTGCGCCTCCCAGCGGGAGGTGTGGTGGCAGTGCCCGCGCTACAAGACGCACGTCTTCACCCAGCAGATCCGGGTGCGCGTGCAGACGACGATCGGCTGCCGGACATGCGCCGCCGCGGCAGGCAAGCCGGGACGCCCGCGGCAGCCGCGGCTCGCGGCTCGATCGAGCGCAGCCTGAGCGCCCGGTCCTGGCCCGGGGCCACGACGCCCCACCACGATGAGGTCGGGAAACCCGACGGTGGCCGCGGGATCAGGAGCCATCGGGAGGCGCTCCGCTGCCGCGAGCGAGGTCGTGGGGACAGGCGCGGCACACGGCTCACGAGCGGCCGACGGACCGCCATGCGAATCACGGCACCGCTGCCAGGCGGCCCCGGGAGGAATGCGGCTGCGGCCCCGACCACCCACCGAAGTGTGTGGCGGACTTCTGCGGGTGTTACCAGGGGCGAATCCTGCACCCGTTTCATCCCCCGTCTTTCGCACATAGGCCGGACCGCAGGGTCGGCGGCGCGATCGGCGGCGCGGACCCATGCCTCGTACGCGCGGACGTATCGGCGCCGCACGCCCCGTGCCGCGTCCAGGGTCCGGGCCGGAGCCGCCCGCCGGAGCGCATCGGCCGGCGAGGCGAACGTCCCGGAGGCGATCCCCGCGATCAGCGCGGCTCCGAACGCGGTGGCCTCCCCGGCCTCGGCGACCGCCAGTGGCCACCGACCGACCCCCGCCTTGATCTCCAGCCACCGTGGGTTGCGTGTGCCGCCACCGATGACACGCAGTCGCCGCACCCGCACCCCGGCCGCGGTTTCGAGCGCCTCGAGCATCCAGCGCGCGGCGAACGCGGTCCCCTCGAGAACGGCGACACCGATGTCGGCGAGACCGTGTTCCGGACGGAGACCCAGCACGTCGAGGGTCGCCCCCGGGTCGGGGTGCGGGGCGGAACGGCCACGCGGATACGGCAGGACGATCAGGCCGGTCGGCCCCGGCGGGACCGACGCGATCAGCCGCATGAACGCCGCGTAGGGATCGGCTCCGTCGGCCTCCGTCCCCCCGAGCAACCGCTCCACGAACCAGTCGACCGTGCCGCCCGACTGCTGGAGCCCCGCCAGCACGTACCAGCGATCGTCGAGCACGTGGCAGCCGGTCGAGAGCCCGGCCAGGCGGAGCGAGTCGTCCAGGCGCGGACGCTCCGTCACGACGAGGACGGGTTCCGCGCTGCCCATCGAGTCCAGCGCCTGCCCTGGCCACGCCACCCCCGCACCGAAGGCGCCCACCGCGTGGTCGTGGCCGGCGACGCACACCGGCAATCCCGGGTCGAGGCCGGCGCGCCGCGCCACCTCCGGCCGCAGGCCCCCGGCCGCGTGGGCGAACGGCAGGATCGGGGCCACCTGGTCGATCGTCAGCCCGGCCAGCGCGAGCAAGTCCGCATCCCACCGTCGGGACGAGACGTCGAACGCCAGCGTCCGACAGGCCAGCGAGCCGTTCGTCGCCAGGGCCCCGCTCAGGTGGCGGACCGCGAGCTCGGCGACGCCCGCCCACGCGCGCATGCGGCGGATCGACGCGGGGCGGTGCCGGCCCAGCCAGAGGAGCTTGGCGAGCGTGTACTTGGCGTCGGCGCGCAGGCCGGTGATCGCGTGCAGCCGCTCCGGCCCGACCCACGACGCAAGCGCCGCCGCCTCCGCGGACGGACGCGCGTCGAACCAGGCGATGATGTCCCCGACGGGGCGACCTGACCGATCGAGCGGCACGCCGGCCTCCGACATGCTCGCGATCCCGATGCCGGCGATTCGCCGTCCGGCAGCCGCGGAGGCGCACCCGGCCAGCAGCGTTTCGACCGTCGCCAGGAGTTCCGGCACGGGGTGCACCGCGCCGCCGCCCGGCAGGCGGCGCGTGGCCGTGGGCCGCCGCGCGACGTGGATCACCTGCCCCTCCCGGGTCACGAGTGCCGCCTTGCAGCGGCCCGTCCCCAGGTCGAGGCCGACCAGGAGCGGCGACGCGTCCAGCTCGTGCACCGGGCCATGATGCTCGCCGGGCTCAACCGTCCGGGAACCCACTAAGCTCTGCGCGTGATGCAGGTCGGGGCGGACGCCCCCTGGAACGGTCAGCGGCGCCGGCTCGCGTGGCTTGCGATCGCGGCCCTGGTGGTCCTGTGGCTCGCGCGCGACGTCCTGCCCCCCTTCGTGATCGCGGCGGTCATCGCGTACGCCTTCAGCCCGCTCGTTGGCGCGATCGAGGTCCGCACCCGCCTCCCGCGCGTGCTGGTGGTGGTGGCGCTGTACGTGATCGCGCTCGCCGCGATCGTCGTAGCGGCGTGGCTCGTTTCCGGCCAGCTCATCAGCGAGCTCGAGGAACTCGCGACCGGCGGGGCCACCGCGCTCGCGGAGGCGCTGCGGGCGATACTCGGCCATGACGCGATCCAGGTCGGGACGCACCGCATCACGGTGGACGAGATCGCGCGCCAGCTGAACGGAGCCATCGGCCAGGCGCTGGCGACGCCAGGTGGGGCGCTGCACATGGCGGAGCTGGTCGGGGACGTGGCCGCGCAGACCGTCCTGGTGGTGATCGTCTCCTTCTACCTGCTGCTGGACGGGGGGCGCTTCTGGGCGTTCGCGCTGCGGTTCTTCGGAGCGGACCAGCGCGACCGCGCCGCCGGGATCGCGGGCCGCATCCACGCGGTCCTGGGCCACTGGCTGCGGGGACAGTTCCTGCTGATCCTGCTCGTCGCGCTGGTGCTGTACCTGGCACTGGGCCCGGTCCTGCACCTCCCGTACGCGCTCGCCCTGTCGATGCTGAGCGGGATCCTCGAGATCGTCCCGCTGCTCGGGCCGATCGTCGCGGCCGCGATCGCCGGTACCGTCGCCTATTCGCGCGGCGGGACCGAGCTGGCGCTGGTGGTCCTGGGCGTCTACCTGGTGGTCCGCGAGGTCGAGGACCAGCTGGTGATGCCGGTGGTGATCGGACGGGCCGTCCACCTGCACCCGGTGGTCACCATCTTCGCGGTGCTCGTGGGACTGTCGGCCTGGGGCGTGCTGGGCGGCCTGCTCGCGGTCCCGATCGCCGCCGCGCTGAACGTCACGCTCGCCGAGCTCTACCCGGAGGCCCCGGTTCGCCGGGTTGAGAGCCCGGGCCCCGGCGCGGCACCCGCGGAGCCGCCGTCAATCGAGCCGCCTGTCGAGTAGCGAGCGGCACGGCGGCCCGTGCTGGGGGTCACGGATCGCGTTCGGGCGAGGCCGGGAGGCGGAT
>JAJYDP010000204.1 GCA_021777365.1 Chloroflexota bacterium
CTGCTCCTTGGCGTTCAACGTCAGTGTCTCCCTCATGGGGCGAGACTGACAAAATCACTGAGCAGTTGGCCCTGACAGTTTCACTGAGCAGGGACAGCCGGGCTGACACCGGGGCGCGGGCGTGCTATCCTCCGCCGTCGGCCTAGCCCTCTGAGGCGCGCCGCCCCATGCCTCCGAGACCCGCAGCCGCCGCTGCCGACGACCGAACAAGGACTGCTCTACCGTGAACGTGCTCAACGAGATCGTGGCCGACCAGCTTCGGACCGACCTTCCCGCCATCGTGCCCGGCGACACCGTCAAGGTGTCGGCGAAGGTGGTCGAGGGCAACCGCGAGCGCATTCAGGTCTTCGAGGGCCTCGTGATGCGGGTGCGCAACTCGGGGATCGCCACCACGATCACCGTGCGGCGCATCGCCTCGGGCGTCGGCGTGGAGCGGACGTTCAAGCTGCACAGCCCGCGCATCGAGAAGATCGAGGTCGTGCGCCACGGCGAGGTGCGCCGCGCCAAGCTGTACTTCCTGCGCGACCGCGTGGGCAAGGCCGCGACCACGCTCCGCGAGCGCCGCTAGCCCGCCGGGCCGGCGGCCGGAGCCGTCGGCCGGCGCACGTTCCGCTCCCGACCCCCGGTCAGCGCCGGGGGTCGATCGATTCCCGGAGGCTCACAGGTCCACCGTGCCGGTCACCACGGTGATCGACCGGCCCCCGGTCCAGATCGTCCCGTCGGCGTCTTGGGTGACCTCCACGCGGCCGGCCCGGCCGATCGCCGCGCCCTGCGTCGCCACGTAGGGCGGTGTCAGCCGGCCACTGCGGACGAGCCAGCCGGCGGCCGACGCGTTGAGGCTGCCGGTCACCGGGTCCTCGACGACGGAGCCGTCCTGGGGCCACATGGCGCGCACCTCGAGCGCGGCGGGGGATCCCGCCGGGTAGAGCCCGAGCAGCCCGAGGTCGCAGAACACCGCGCCGGGGCGAACGGACAGCACGGCCTCCGCGCTCTGGAGCAGGACGGCCACCCAGCCCGGGCCGTTGTCGGCCCACTGGGCGTCGGCGATGTCGTGGCGCTCGAGGCCGATCGAGGCCGCGATCCGCTCGATCAGCGCCTCCTCCACCGGCCCCGACCGGAGCAGGGGAGGCTCCGCGAACGCGAGCGTGCCGTCACCCGCCCGTCGTACCGGGATCAGCCCGGACGCGCACGACTGCACGACGGTCGTCTCGTCCCTCGGCCGCCCGCCCGCCTCGAGCCAGGCGTGGCACGTGCCCAGGGTGGGGTGGCCGGCGAAGGGGACCTCGCCCTGGGGCGTGAAGATGCGCACGGCGTAGTCCGCGGCAGGGTCGTCGGGCGGCAGGACGAAGGTGGTCTCGGACAGGTTGGTCCAGCGGGCGAACCGCTGCATCTCCCGGGCGCTGAGGCCGGACGCGTCCAGCACCACGGCGAGGGGGTTGCCGAGCCCGGGCCCCGTCGTGAACACGTCAACCTGCGCGAAGGGCCGCTGCATGCCCCGAGTGTGCCGCCGATCGCCGTGCGGCGCTACGCTGTGGACGAGATGGCCGCGATCGTGCCCACCCTCCACTACGAGCGCCCGCTGTGGAATGCCGGCCTGCTGCGGGTCGCCGGCGTCGACGAGGTGGGCGTGGCCCCGACCTGCGGCGCGGTCGTGGCGGCGGCCGTGGTCATGCCGCCCAACTGCAAGCGCATCCCGGGCGTGCGGGACTCCAAGACGCTCTCCGCTGCCCAGCGTGAGCGGCTCGCCCCGATCATCCGGCGACGGGCCGTGGCGGTCGGCGTCGGGGCCGCGTCGGTGGCCGACATCGACCGCCTCAACATCTACCACGCCACCCACCTCGCGATGCGCCGCGCGATCGCCCGCCTCGGCGGCCACGACCACGTGCTGGTGGACGGCCTCCGGATCGCGGGCTTCGAGGAGCAGGTGGGCCCGTACACGGCCGTCGTCGACGGCGACGCGAAGGTCTACTCGATCGCGTGCGCCTCGGTCGTCGCCAAGATCGTCCGCGACCGGATGATGCACAACCTCGCGCTGCGCTACCCGCAGTACGGCTGGGATCGGAACGCCGGGTACGCCACGCTCGAGCACCGGGAGGCGATCCGGGCCTACGGCCTGACGCCGCACCACCGGCGGAGTTGGCAGGCGCTCCGGGTCCTCTTGGCCGGCGACCAGCTGGCGCTGTTCGACGAGGTGCCGGGGGACCCGGGCGACGGCGGGGCCGAGAACGTCCACAGCGCCGATGCCGATCTGGTCGAGGCCGCCCTGGAGCTCGACCGGGACCTGGCGGAGTGGGGCGCCGGCAGCTGAGCGGCGGGCGCCGTCCGGTGCCCGGGTGCAGCGGCGGTCGGCCAGGGGAACCCGCCGCGCAATGCCGGGATAAGGCGCGGTTGATCGGCCCGGGACAGGCTGGCGGCATGGAACGTGCACGCTCGACCCCAGCCCAGCGCATCGGCGACGAGGGCGAGCGCGTGGCGGCCGAGCGCCTCGAGGCGATGGGCTGGCAGGTCATCGCCCGAAACGTGCGCGTCGGCCGCGCCGAGCTGGACCTGCTCGCCATCGACCCGGCCGACCCGCCGTCGCTGGTCGTGGTCGAGGTCCGCCGCCGGGCTCGACGCGACTTCGGGCTGGCCGAGGAGACCGTCGACCGCCGCAAGCGCGCGGTCCTGCGCCGGGCGGCGGGCGAGCTGGCCTGGCGAGGATCGCTCCCGGACGGCCGGCGGCTGCCGCCGCTTCCGGTGCGGGTGGACCTGATCGCGATCGACCGGGGTCCCGACGGCCGGCTCTCGCTCCGCCACCACCGGGGCATCGCGGTGTAGGGTCGCGGCCGCGGGAGCTGCACCCGTCCGCCACGGCGGCCGAGCCGGCCGGTCCGGGGACGGGCGTGTGCTACACTCCCGCCCGCCGTGGACCCCACGGCGATTGGTCATGCCCGCCCGGCGGACGCTGGACGGAGCTCACACGCGGACAGCTCCCTGACGGGACGGTGCCGTTGCCGGGCCAGGCCCCGAGCGCGGTCCCCGCAGGCGGTCCGCGGAGGACACGAACCGCAGGAGGTCACGCGTGCCCACCGTCTCGATGCGCCAGCTCCTCGAGGCCGGCGTCCACTTCGGACACCAGACCCGGCGCTGGAACCCGAAGATGAAGCCCTACATCTTCGCCGAGCGCAACGGCATCCACATCATCGACCTGGCGCAGACGGTCAAGCGCCTCGACGTCGCGCTCGCGTACGTCACCGACACGGTCGCCCGCGGCGAGAGCGTGCTCTTCGTGGGCACCAAGAAGCAGGCGCAGGAGCCGGTGATGCAGGAGGCCATCCGGGCCGGCCAGCCGTACGTCACCAAGCGCTGGCTCGGCGGCATGCTGACCAACTTCGTGACCATCAAGAAGCGCATCGGGCTGCTCGACCAGCTCGAGGCCCGCCAGATGGCGGGGGACTTCGACCGGATGACGAAGAAGGAGGCCGCCAAGCACCTCGAGGAGCTGACCAAGCTCCAGGCGACGCTGGGCGGCATCCGCAAGATGAAGCGGCTCCCGGGAGCGATCTTCATCGTCGACCCCCACCGCGAGCGCATCGCGGTGACCGAGGCCAACAAGCTCGAGATCCCGGTCGTCGGCACCGGCGACACGAACGTGGACCCCGACGAGCTCGACTACATCATCCCGGCCAACGACGACGCGATCCGCGCGATCCGGCTGCTGTGCCAGCTGGTGGCCGACGCGGCCATCGAGGGCGCGCGCCTGCGCGCTGCCCACGCGGCCGCGGAGCCGGAGCCGGCCGAGGCGCCGGCGGCCGAGGAGCCGGAGTTCGACGAGAGGGCCGCGGCCGACCTGGTGGCCCAGCTCGCGGCCGGCGGCACGCTGACCTTCGAGCCCGAGGACGACGACCTGCTGCCCGGCGCCCCGGCCGCGTCCGCCGAGTGACGCCGCTCCGGGCGGGCCCGCTCGGCCAGCCCGGCTGACGCCGGCCGCTGGCCGTCGTCTGCGTGCAACGAACCTTGGCGGGCGCGACCCGCCGAACACCACGACAGGAGCATCACCCACATGGCGATCACGGCCGAGGCCGTCAAGGAGCTTCGAGAGCGCACCGGCGCGGGCATGATGGACTGCAAGCGCGCGCTCGAGGAGGTCGGCGGCGACATGGAGAAGGCCGTCGCGCTGCTGCGCGAGCGCGGTCTCGCGGCGGCGGCGAAGAAGGCCGGCCGCGACGCCCGCGAGGGCCTCGTGGCCAGCTACATCCACACCGGGGGCCGCGTCGGCGTGCTGATCGAGGTCAACTGCGAGACGGACTTCGTCGCCCGGACGGAGGAGTTCCAGAAGCTCGTGCGCGACCTCGCGATGCAGGTCGCCGGCCTCGCGCCGCTGTACGTGGACACCGACCGCATCCCGCCCGCCGAGCTCGAGGCCAAGAAGGCGGCGCTGCTCGCCGACGAGTCCACCCAGAGCAAGCCCGAGGCGATTCGCGGGAAGATCGTGGAGGGGCAGCTCGCGAAGTGGTACAAGGAGGTCTGCCTGCTCGAGCAGCCCTTCCGCGACGAGGACCGGTCCGTGCGCGACCTGGTGACCGAGAAGATCTCGACGATCGGCGAGAACATCCGCGTCCGGCGCTTCGTCCGCTTCGCCCTCGGGGAGGAGATGTGACCGAGCCCGGTCGGGCGGCAGGCGGGAGTGCGGGGCCGGACACGGCCCCCAGCCCCGGCCCGCTCCGCTACCGCCGGATCCTGCTCAAGCTCTCGGGCGAGGCCCTGCTCGGGGAGCGCCAGTACGGCGTCGACCCGGCGTTCTGCGCGTTCATCGCCCGGCAGGTCGCCGACGTCGTCGCCATGGGCGTCGAGGTCGGGATCGTCGTCGGCGGCGGCAACATCTTCCGCGGCATGGCCGCGGCCGCCCGCGGCATGGACCGCGCGACGGGCGACTACATCGGCATGCTGGCCACGGTCATGAACGGACTCGCCCTGCAGGACGCGATCGAGCGCGCGGGCGTCCCCGTCCGGGTCATGTCGGCGATCGCGATGAACGAGGTCGCGGAGCCGTACATCCGCCGCCGCGCCGTCCGCCACCTCGAGAAGGGCCGGGTCGTGGTGTTCGTGGCCGGCACCGGCAACCCGTACTTCACCACGGACACCGCGGCCGCGCTGCGCGCCGTGGAGATCGACGCCGAGGTCCTGCTCAAGGCCACCAAGGTGGACGGCGTCTACGACGCGGACCCGATGAAGGTCCCCACGGCGACGCGCTACGAGCGCCTGGGCTACCTCGACGTCCTGCGCGACCAGCTCAAGGTGCTCGACGCGGCGGCGGTCTCCCTCTGCCAGGAGAACGACCTGCCGATCGTCGTGTTCGACCTCAACCGACCGGAGAACATCACGAGGGTGGCTCGCGGCGAGCCAGTGGGAACCCTCATCGCCGGCGAGACCGGAGGAGCCACCGCATGACCAGCGAAGACCTAGCCAGCGCCGAGCACAAGATGTCGCGCGCGGTGGAGGCGATGGAGCGCGATTTCGCCGGACTCCGGACCGGCCGGGCCTCGACCGCCCTCGTCGAGCGGATCCACGTGGAGTACTACGGCACGCCCACGCCGCTCAACCAGCTGGCCTCGATCAGCGTGCCCGAGCCGCACCAGATCGTGATCCAGCCCTGGGACCGGGGCGTCCTGGGCGCCATCGAGAAGGCCATCATGAAGTCCGACATCGGGCTCATGCCCAATGTGGACGGCACGGTCGTGCGCCTCAACATCCCGCCGCTCACCGAGGAGCGTCGCAAGGACATCGTCAAGAGCGTCCACAAGCGGATGGAAGAGGCGCGCGTCGAGATCCGCAACCTCCGCCGCGAGGCGGCGGACGCCATCAAGAGGGAGGAGCGTGACGGCACGCTCGGCGCGGACGAGTCGCGCCGGCAGCAGGACCAGCTCCAGAAGATCACCGACCGGGTGATCGCCGACGTGGATCGGCTCGGTGGCGTCAAGGAGCAGGAGGTCCTCGAGGTCTAGTGGCCCAGGCGCCGCTCGATCGCCCCGTCACGCGCCCCACGGACGCGCCGCCGCTCGCCCACGGGCCGGCCCCGTCGGCCCCGACCCGGGACGCGCCCGCCCTCGAGGCGGGCCTGCCGCCCGAGGAGATGCCCCGGCACGTCGCGATCATCATGGACGGCAACCGCCGCTGGGCGCGGGCCCGTGGCGTGAGCGACTTCGAGGGGCACGCGGCGGGCATGGAGGCGGTCCGGGGCGTCCTGCAGCAGGCCGTCCGACGCGGCGTCCCGATGCTCACCCTGTACGGGTTCAGCCGCGAGAACTGGGCCCGCTCCGACGACGAGGTCACCGGGCTGTTCGAGCTGCTGGGGCGCGCCATCGCCAACGAGACCGAGGAGCTGCGGGCCCAGGGCGTGCACGTCCAGGTGCTGGGACGTGTCGAGGAGCTGCCCGAGGAGACGCGGGCGTCGATCGAGAACGCCCTCTCCCGGACGGCCGAGGGGACCCGGCTCCACCTCAACATCGCCTGGAACTACGCAGGCAGGACCGAGCTCGTGGATGCCGTGCGGCGGATCGTCGCGTCGGGCGTCCAGCCCGACGAGGTGGACGAGCGCACCGTCAGCGACGCCCTGTACACCGCCGGCCTGCCGGACCCCGACCTCCTGGTCCGGACCGGCGGCGAGCAGCGCGTCAGCAACTTCCTGATCTGGCAGTCCGCCTACGCCGAGCTGGTGTTCACGGACTGCCTGTGGCCCGACTTCGGACCGGCCGAGTTCGACGCCGCGCTCCTGGAGTTCGCCCGGCGCACGCGTCGCTTCGGGCGCTAGGCCGTGCTCCGCACTCGCGCGATCTCGGCACTGGTCATGGTGCCGCCGCTCGTCATCGCCCTCTGGATCGGCGTGCCGGCGGTGGCGGCCGTCCTGATCCTCGTGGCGGCGCTGGGCGGGCTCGAGGTGTTCCGGCTGCTCAGGCAGGCGGGCTACCCGTCGCTGTCCCTGTTCGGCACGGCGCTGGCCGTCGCGTTCGTCCTCGAGGCGGCGCTCGCCCCCGGGGGCGAGAAGGGCCTGCTGCTGGTGGCGGTGGGCACCGTGCTCGCCGGCATGGGGGCGTTCGGGCGCCCGGACCCGCGCGACGGGCTGGTGGTCTGGGTCGCCACGGTGTTCGGGGCCGGGTACGTGGGCTTGATCGCGTTCGTGCTCCACCTCGCCAACGGCGCCCCGGCCGTGCCGTCGGGCGCGCCCCTCCACGTCCTGTCCGCGGCGCAGGGCTGGATCCTGCTGCTCGTGCTCGGGGTCTGGAGCTTCGACACCGGCGCGTTCCTGGTCGGCCGCCAGATCGGCCGCCACAAGTTCCTGACCCACATCTCGCCCAGCAAGTCGGTCGAGGGCGTGGTCGGGGGCCTGATCGCCACCACCGTCGTGACCAGCGCCATGCTGGCGGCGCTGGGGCAGGCCCCCGCCGGCGGGCTCGCGCTCGGCCCGCTGATCGGCCTCGCGGCCCAGGCGGGCGACCTCGCCGAATCGATGCTCAAGCGCGCGGCCGGTGCCAAGGACTCCGGCACGCTCATCCCGGGCCACGGCGGGATCCTGGACCGGATCGACTCGTTCCTGTTCGCCGGGCCTGTCGTGGCCCTGTACGTCGTTGCGCTCGTCCGCTGAGGCGGGCCTGCGCGGCGTTGCCGTGCTGGGCTCCACGGGCAGCATCGGCCGGCAGTCGGTCGAGGTCCTCGAGGCCCACCCGGACCGGTTCGCGGTGCGCGCCATGGCGGCCGGCCGGAGCGCCCGCGAGCTCGAGGCCCAGGCCCGGCGGCTCCGCCCGCACGCGGTGGCCCTCGCCGACGACGCGCTCGAGCTCGACCTGCCCGCCGGCACGGAGCGCTGGCGCGGGGAGGACGCGCTGGAGCGGATGGCCGTCCGCGACGACGTGGACCTCGTGGTGGTGGGCACCGGCGGCATGGTCTCGCTGCGGCCCGTCATCGCGGCCCTCCGCGCGGGCAAGGTCGTGGCGACGGCCAACAAGGAAGATCGGA
>JAJYDP010000205.1:0-7167 GCA_021777365.1 Chloroflexota bacterium
CGTAGTAGGCCTCCTGGTTGGTGGGCGCGATTGCGATGACCGCGCGCCAATCGGTCTCGGCCGCCGCCAGGTCGCCCTGGTTGAACTTCGCGGCGCCCAGCCCGAGGAGCGCATTGACGTTCTGCGGGTCGACCGCCAGCACCTTGGACATCCAGGTCGCCGCTGTCTGGTAGTCGCGGGCCGTGAAGTAGGCGTCACCGAGCTCGGTCAGCGCGGCGATGTCGTTCGGGTCCTGCTGGATCTGCCCCATCAGCTGGGCCACGCGGGCCGTGTCGATGCTGGCGGACGCCTCTGGAGCCGGCGTGCCGCTGATGCCGGGGAGGGCGGGCGCGCCGGCCGCATACACGATGTAGCCGACGGTGAGGACTCCGGCCAGCGCCAGCGCGGCCGCGAGGGTTCGCATGACCGGCCCAGGACGGCGCCTGACGGCAGCCTCGACCGCCCTTAGGCGACCGGCTCCGTCGCCTGTCGGCGGAGCCGCGCTGGCGTGGGCGCCCTCGTCGGTTCCCGTCTCGAACGGGAGGGCGTGCTCGAGATCGGCTGCCGGATCGGAGAGCAGAGCGTAGGCCTGATCGACCAGCGCCTCCTGGCGCCGTGCCCACACGCTCAGGCCGGCCGGCGCACCCGCCAGGTACTGCACGATGTCGTCGCGCGCGGTCTCGATCTCCTGCCTGGTGGCCGTCGCGGTCAGCCCGAGCCGGGCGAGCATCTCCTGTTCCGCGCGGGCGGCTGCGTCGTGTCGGGTCGGCTTCGTGTCGGCGGTCATCGTGACGATCCCCGTGTCACGCCGCGCGTTCCGTCCGGTCCATCTGGCCTCCCTGTCCAGGCGGCGATCGATCGCCCGGGGCGCCGGCCGTCGCCTGGGGTGATTGTCGATTTGAGCGATTTCGCAGGCCATCCGCCGAGCGTCACGTTTCGGATAGAGGCCCGCGGGCTCGGGGCGCGACGGAGCCGACCCGGGGGTACAGGCCCGGCTGTATCGACCGGACGGTGCCCCGGTCCATCGGGCACCGCCGCCCGGCTCGCTGCGGTCAGTAGCCTTCGCCGTGGTGGCTCTGCCCGTGGCAGCTCAGCGTGCAGGAGCCGCTCCTCTCCCCCGTGCGAACCCAGCTCAGCGTCCCCCCGTCGGACGTCACGTCCGACGCGAAGACCACCAGCCCGCCGTCCGTCCCCGTCTGCTGGGTGCCCGTGCGGAAGTCGTTGCGCGACGCAGTCGAGTGGATCCGGAAGTGGCACTCGGCACAGATCGCGTTTCCGCCGCCCTGGCCCGCGCCATCCATCGACATCCCCCCAGGGCCCTTGCCGGCCAGCCGGCTCACGTGGTAGCCGTGGAAGCTGAAGTTGGTGTCCTGCCGCCAGTCGCCGCTGGTGTCCCGGTACGGCGCCTCGGCGTGGCAGAGGTAGCACAGCGCGAAGTCGGTCGCATCGTACGGGGCGCCGCCCGCTTCGAGCACCCGGTCGCGGTAGTTCGCCAGCAGCAGGCTGCGATACGGGCTCACGTGGGGGGCCAGGTCGGATCCCGCCGACGGCGGGGTGCCCGCGGCGAGCGTGCTCGGATCAGCGTGGCAATTCACGCAGCGCACGGTGCTGCCCGTCGTGAACGTCCAGAGCTTGTAGGGCGACGTCCCGCTCAGGCTGGCGGCCATCGCGCTCGTTGCGTTCTTCCCGGGCGCCTCCAGCGGGTGGTAGGAGAGGTTCGCCGGGTTGAGCTCGACGCCCTTGTCGATCGCCCACTGCGACGGGGCCCCGGCCTGCGGGTCCGGCAACGTCGTGAAGCCGGAGTGACACTTCAGGCACAGCTGGTACTCACGAGTCGCCGGCGCGGACTTGCCATCGAGGAACGTGTAGGACGGCCCAGAGCCGGCGACTCCGTTCGTGACGGCCACCCCGGAGATCCCGTCCTCGCGCCCGGACAGCGTCCAGCCCGTGCTCGTCTGCGCGCTCTCCGTGCTCGTCGCGCGGTGGGGCTCGTGGCAGTCCGAGCACTCCGAGTGACGGTTGAGGATCGGTTGGCCGGATGCGTCCTGGAACTCGTTCTGGTCGGATCGGGTGTGGCTCGTGGGCACCAGGGCGTCGTGCCGGTAGATCGAGGCCGTGGTGGGGTCGTTGGCGGGGAGGGATGCGTCGGCGTACCGTGCCGCGACGTTCGTGCTCGCACCCGTGCCGTCATGGCAGGAGAGGCACAGGTTCGCCTGGGGGGCAGTGGCCGCCAGCAGGTTCGAGCCCTGGGCGACGTGCGCGCGGTGGCAGGCGCCGCAGGTGTCGCTGGTCAGCGAGTAGGCGGTATGCGGGCTGACGAACGCGCCCGCCGCGGCGCCCGCGGCCGTCGACACGAGCGAGGCGGCCGGCGCAGGAGGGGCGACCGCAGCATCGAGCGCATACCTGAGGCCTCGGTCCGGCCCGGAAATGGCGCCGGGCTCCAGCGTGTACGCGACGCCACCCGCCAGCGCCGTTCCCTGGATCCGGGGCAGGCTGCCGGCGTACGTCGCCGGAGCGGCCACACCGGCAACGTCCGGCGGCGATCCCGCCACGGGCACCCCCACCCGCTGGCCGGGCGTGAGCTCCACCGCCGGCTTTGTCCCCATGTGCAGCCACGCGGTCCGGGCCCCCGCGAAGTCACGGCCCGCGTCGGTCACGCGGAACTCGTAGAGCCCCGAGTAGGCCGCATCGACGGTCGCCCTTACGCTGAACTCGATCTCGGTATACGAGAGCGGGGCGAGGGAGAAGGTCGGCAACGGGTTCTGACCCATCGAATGGATCCCGACCGCCGGCGACTGGTTGCTGTCGTCGGTGTCGTGCGACCGCAGCTGGTCGCCACTGATCGCCTCGGATTCGGGGCCCAGCTGCGTGCCGTCGCCGCCGGCCGGACGCTGCCATTCCCTGGTGACGTAGAACGGCTCGCCATCGACCCGCCGCAGCGATGGGACGATGGCGAACGTCCCGTTCCCGGTTGCCCGTACGTCGAGCTGGGGCGTCCAGTCGACCGGGGTGGAGTCCGCATTCCGGACCTGGAAGCGGATCCGGAACGGCATGTAGCGCTGCTGCGCCAGGATCGCCGCATCCTCTGGCAAGTAGACCGGCGCAAGCGAGACGGCGTCGACCTCCGCCAGCGTTGCGTGCCCGACGACGACGAGTGGCGCGACCAGGACGGTGATCGGCGGGGTCGTGGCCTGGCCGCCGCGATGTCCGATGCGGGCCTGGAAGCAGGCCGTGAACGCGGGGCGACCGTCGTCGGGTGAGACGAGCGGCGCGCGCAGGACGATCCGGTGCGCGGTGGAGGTTCCGGCCCGGACGGTTCGCGAGGACCACGAGATCTCGCCGATCGACGTGTCGACCGTGCCGCCGTCGGCTACGACCACCTCCCAGCCGGGCGGGATCAACTCGGCGAGGCGCGCGTCGCGCAGCTTCCGGAGGGCCCGGCTGTCCACCTCGACGGCGAGCAGGCCGCCCGGATCCACCCGGTGACGGCCCGAGACGGCTGCGTCGGTGGTCTGGGTGACTTCTCCGTCGGCGGGGCCCGCGGACACGACCTCCACGACCCCGTACAGGCCCGGCCCCCGGATCCCGGAGACGAGGACGCCGTCGACGTTCGTGGTGGCGAGGACCGACCAGGCGCCATCGAAGCGGGCAATCCGCAGGTCGGCCGGATCGGCGTCGCCGAGGTCAAGCGATGTGACCGGCACCCGCAGCGTGATCCCAGCACCGAACTCGGGCAGGGGACCGCCCGAGATTGCGTCGATGGCGACGAGTGCGTACCCGGCGAGCGACGGCGCGCCGTTGAAGTCCGGCAGGCCGGCGCTGGCGGCCAGCAGGCTGAATACCGTCGGCCACACCACCGCACCGGGAGCCACCTCGACCCGGGCGCCGGCGCCGCCGATGGTTCCGCCTTCCGGGCCGAGCGTGCCCGGCGGCAACGGTGTCGGCGCCGGAGAGGGATCAGGGGACGCCGCGGGGTCCGGCGAGGCGGGCGGGTCGGCCGCCGGCGTGGGTTCGGGGGAGGGAGTGGGGTCCGATGCCGGGCTCGGGGTCGGATCGGGCACCGGGGTCGGATCCAGCGCGGGCGTGGGGTCCGGCGAGGCGGACGGGTCGGCCGTCGGCGTGGGTTCGAGGGAGGGAGTGGGGTCCGATGCCGGGCTCGGGGTCGGGTCTGGCACCGGGGTCGGCGCCGGATCGGACCCGGGCGAGGCCGACGGCTCTGCGGAGGTCAGGGCGACGACGCGGGCAGGGCCGGCCGGAAGGAACGCGACCGCGAGCGTGGCGACGAGCGTCGCCAGCACAAGCAGGGGCCGCGCATGTCGGCCACGGCGGGCCGGCGCGTTCAGGGTCGCCACGTCCGAATGCTTCCTGGGCAGCTGCCTGAGGTGCCTGGTGGCCATCCGGAACACGGCGGCCACCAGGCGTCGAGCCTATGGAAGAACAGGATTGGGGGTGGGCCCGACCTGGATCCCGACCGTGATCGTCCCGGTCGGATCGTGGCAGGCCTGGCACGTGCCGCGGTTGTCGATCTTGAGGAGGCGGCTGTCTCCCACCGGCGCGGCCGTGCCGCCCGGGTAGGTCATGTTGGCCGAGTAGACCCCGGTCATCTGGGCGTTGGATCCGTGCGCGACGTGGCACGTCGTGCAGGGCTTGTTCGAGGTGTTCGAGTGGCGATACGTGAAGATCGCATCGCCGCTGTCCGTGTTGAACGGAGTGCCGGTGACGGCCAGGTACCGGGTATGGCACTGGGCGCACCAGGCGTTGATCTGGGTGTCGAAGTTGGCGGCGTCGCCGTTCGGCGCGTCGTTCACGGTGCCGGTTGTGCCGTTCCACGGGACCTTCCGGTGGAAGTAGTCTCCGGCCGTGTTGACGAAGGCGGCTGCCTGGCTGGCCAGGAGCGTGCCGCCCGGCTGCTGGATGACGGTGTAGTTGCGCGTGTCTCCGGCCGGCGGCGGCACGGCGTCCGTCACGTTGGCGGGCGTGGTCGTCCCGATCGATGCCAGGCTTCCGCCGCCCACCGTCGGGATCGGGTTGAGGATGCGGTACTGGCCGTTGCCGTGCGGGTTGTGGCAGCTGCCGCATGTCAGCTGGGTCGTGCCGCCGGGATCGGCGGTCGCGTTGATGGCCCCGTTTCCCCAGACCGTGCCGAGGGCGCCGGGGTCGCTGAGGTCGACGTGCGCGGAGGTCACCGCCTGGCCCGCGATGGCGCCACTGGCGTCGACGCGGACCGGGACTTTCGCGTTCTCACGCACGTTGGTTCCCGACAAGACGGCCACCCGGACCGTGCTTCCGGAACCGATCGCAGCGGTCACGAAGCCCCCACTGCGGAGGGCGCCGAGGATGACGCTCGAGTCACGCACGGTCCCGCCGGCAGTGGCCAACTTGTACTGGACGCCGTTCTCCACGTTGGTCGTGGCCCCCGTGGCCGTCGCGCCGTGGCACGACAGGCAGAGTCCCTCCTCCGTGGCGGCGTTGAGCAGCAGTTCCCCCTGGGCTGTGTGGGCGCGGTGGCACCCGGCGCAGGTGTCGGCGGAGATGCCGCCCGCGCCCGAGTTGATCGATGCGACATGCGGCCCGCCGTCCGCGAGGACGGGGACTGCTGCCAGCAGCAGCCAGAGGGCGCCGCCTGTGATAAGCAGCGCCAATCGTCTCACTGGCCTCGCCTCCTTTCCGTGTGTGGTCGACCTATGTGTTGCCCGACCTGCGGGCTCGACGGTCTCGTCGGCTACCTCCTTCTCCCTTCCGTGATCGGCCTCTTCACCCATGCGTCACCAGGACCACACCTGGACCCGGTTGTTCCGCCAGTCCGTGACATAAACGCGCCCGCGCGCATCGACGGCCACGCCGTTCGGGTACTCGAAGCCGCCATCGGCGGTCCCCTCCACCCCGAACCGTCCGATGAACCTGGGCGCGCGTTCGCCCGCCTCGTATGCCTGGTAGACCTGCACTCCCTGTGCCATCGTGTCGACGACGTAGACGCGCCCGTCGCCGTCGACGGCGGTACCGCGAGGAATGCCGAGGTCGCCCTCGGCGGAGCCGCGACGGATCACCGAGGCCTGCTGACCGGACGCGTCGAACACGACGAGCCGGCCGTTGTTGCTGTCCGAGACGTAGATGTAGCCCCGGCCGTCGACGGCGACGCCGTTCGGGAAGTTGAGCAGGCCGGCGGTCCCGATCGTGCGGACGAGCTTCCCGTCCTGGTCGAACTCGTGGACCCTGTGGTACGGCCCGCTGACGTCGGTGACGAACAGGTCGCCACGCTGATCGAAGGACAGCCCCAGGGGCTGCCACCCGACGAGCGTCGGCCCGGGATCGAACGTCCTCCTGTAGACACCGTCCGAGGAGAAGACGTAGATCGAGCCGGTCGGGCGATCGGTGACGTACAGGTCGCCGCTGGTCGGATTGAGGGCGACGTAGACGGGCGCGTGCTGCGAGCCCGTCGCCGACGGGGGCGTCACCGTCGCGAGCAGGCGCCCACCACGGTCGAAGACGAGGACCTTCGCGTCCTGTTCCGTCTGCGTCACGTAGATTCGGCTGCCGTCGGGGCTCACCGCAACCCCTGTCGGCGCACTCACGCCGTAGACACTGAACGCGTAGTGCGGGACCTGCTCCACGGTGATGACCGGCAACGGAAGCTGGGTGATCGGCTTGCGGTTGAGCAGGTACCAACCAGTGAAGACCACGAACACGGCGAACACGCTCGTCAGCAGGACGAGAAGCGCCTTCCGACGACCGGTCATGGGCGCCGCCTCGACGGGGCCGGGACTCGACGCGGCTTCGGCCTCCGTCGCGGGTCCTGTGCCCGTGTCCGGGGCTGCCGCTGGCGGCTCGGCGACGCCGACCGGATTCTCGGGCGCTGCGCCGGGCGCACCCGCACACTCGACGATCGGAAGGGATTCTCCCGCATCGGCCGGCGTGGGCTCGAACTCGCTCGTCATCTCACGCACCCGGGCTCCCGGCGGCCGACGGCGCGACGCCCGGTGGCGCCCCGCCCACGCGGCTCAAACCGCTGACGGCGTTGAAGTCCGTGGGATTCGCGTCCAGGACGCGCGCGTAGTACGCCGCGGCCGCCTTGCCGTCGCCGGCATCCTCGGCGATGAGCCCGAGCCCGAGCAGGGCATCGGTGGCGTGCGGACCGGTCGCCAGCGCCTCGAGGGTGGTCTTCGCCTCCGCCGGACGCTTCTCGCAGAA
>JAJYDP010000205.1:7177-7990 GCA_021777365.1 Chloroflexota bacterium
TGGCCGTCGCCCTGGCCGGCGTAGGCCTGCGCGAGCTGCGCATACGGCTCGCACCACCCGAGGGGCACCATGGCGACCACGCGGCGAAGCGGATCGATCGCGCCCGCCGCGTCACCGAGCCGGAGTCGGGCGGTCGCGAACAGGTTCAGCGCGTCCGCGTCCGCCGGGTTGATCGTGATCGCCTTCTCGAGCTGGTCGGCGGCGCGACTCGGCGCGTCGCGCGCGAGCTCGATCGCGCCGAGGTTGTAGTACGCACTCTCGAGTTGGGGGTCGATGCGCGCCATTTCGGTGCCGCTGGCTGCGTCCACGAGCGCCTGGTAGTCGGCGGTGGCCGCGTCGAGGTCGCCGAGCGCCTGGTATGCCTGCGCCCGGCCCAGCAGGGCAATCCGATTCGTGGCCTGCGCCCGGAGCACCTCGTCGTACTGCGCCATTGCATCCCGGTAGCGCTTCGCCTCCAGGTACGCCGTCGCGAGTGCGATCCGAGCTCCGATGGCGTTCGGCGCGGCGCGGACCGCCTCCTCGGCGGCCACGATCCCGCGCTGGACCATGTTCGGCCCCGGGTCGCGGTACTGGTCGAAGAAGTAGAGGGCGACGAGCAGGGGCACCCCGATGACGAGGACCGCGACCATGCCGGCCACGAGCCGGCGGCCGCCCCGTTCACCCGGCGTCCTGATCGCGCGCGTCATCGCTCCACCACGGTCCCTCAGAGGGGCCGGGGCCCCCGCGCCATCGGAAGGGCGAAGACACAGGCGCGGAGGCCCGACACCCCGCTGACGATGTTCGGGCTCTCCGGCCTCCGATCCCATCCGTCGA
>JAJYDP010000206.1 GCA_021777365.1 Chloroflexota bacterium
AGGCACGAGATCGACGCCCAGCCCTTCGCGAAGAGCCATGCAGATCGCGACGCGTCGCCTGCTGACCGTGGTGTTCGGGTAGGCCTTGTTGAGGTTGTCCCTCAGGTTGCCGAGGAACTTGCTCGAGTCCAAGCGGTAGCGGCCCCAGTAGGGATCCGCGCGAAGGGCCACCATGACGTCGATGTCGCGCTCGCGCCGGATGATGGTGCTGCGGCCATACGAGCCGATTGCCCAGGGTTGCCGGCTCACGGCGTAATCGGTGAAGAGGCTCCGCAGGTGCGCGATCCGCCCGCGCGCGATCGCCTGCTGGGCGGACGTTAGCCGCAGGTCGGCGAGCAGCGCGTCGAACGCGGCGGCCACCGTCGGGGGCATCAGCCGTAGCTCGGGAAGCCTGAACCGAAGACGACGCGCCAGCGCTCGATCGCAGCGGCTGTCTTTGCGCTCGCCGCGTAGTCGAGGGCGGACCTCGCCCTGATTGCGTCCTCGTCGAGGAGGTGCATGGCGAGGTCCCGTTCATTTGAGCTCAGGTACGCATCAAGGTTCCGACCTGAGCCACTCCATGGATCCTTGAACGGAAGATGGACCCAGCCGCTCGCCAGCTCCAGGGTCTTTGCCACCGCCTCAGGCAGACGCGGGATCGCGACCGCGTCGCGCCACATCCGTTCGACGATCATCTCGAGGTGGAATGAGCGCAGGTGCCGCCCGTTGGCGTGGTTCCAGGCCTTCATGACCCGGACGAGCGGCTTCAGGTCGTAGCCGAGCGCGACGTTCGTGTCCGTCACGACCTTGTCGTGGTACGGCGGGTTCGTCGCCTGCCAGCCACCCCGGCCGTCTGGCAGAACGAAGCCGTCCTGGTAGGGGCGGACGAAAACCGGCACGAGATCGACTTGCAGCCCGGCGCCCAGCTTCATCCGGACCGCGACCTGCTGCGTGCTCACCTGCGTGTCGCCGTACTCCGCGTTGAGGGCGTTGCGAATCGAGTAGAGGAAGCTGCGAGAGTCGTCCTGGTAGCGCGGCCAGTAGGCGCCGCGGCTGAGGGCGACCATCATGTCGATGTCGCGGGACTGGCGGACGAGGGTCTCGCGACCGTACGAGCCAATCACCCAGGCTGGTCGATCGCACACGTACTTCTCCTCGAAGAAGTCGTGCACGTGACGAACGCGGCCCTGAGCGATGCCCTTCTCGTAGTCCGTGAGGCGCAGGCTGGCGCGGAACTCCGTAAACACTCCGGATACCGTGGTCGCCATTACTGCTCTCCCTGCGGGTCATGCTCCCAGAGCGGGTCGTTCTCGTACGTGTAGTCGCCGCGGTTGATCGCGTCCTTGACCTTCTCGTAGTAGCCCGCCGGGATCTCGCGCGGCTCCGTCTCGCGAAGCGCATCGAGGCGACCTGCGAGTTCGTGGAGCTGTTTCGTCAGCACCGATGGATCGGCATCCGTCTTCAGATCGATCTTCCTGAACCGGCGAGCCTCGCCGCGGATCACCAGATAGCGCGCACCCTTGATGCTGTGGCCCGCTGCCTCCTCCTCGGGCTTGTAGAACGTCCGCACAGCGGTGGCGATCGCGCCGGCGAAGCCCAGGAGCACGGTCAGCCGGGTGTCCCCACCAAGGAGAGCGCTGAGCCCGGCCCCACCGGCGCCGCCCGCGGCGACCAGGATCGTGGCCAACAGCCCCCATCGGCCGGCACGGCTTCGCCACGACTGGCCGGCCATCAGATGCTGGCGACCGGAGTACTCGGCGTCGATCGCTATTCGCTGCGCCTCGTCGGATAGTGTCTGACGCAGTCCACGTAGGCGTTCGGACTCGGCCATCATCCCGTCTCTGGGGCGATCCGCCCCCTGGTCATGTCCTGTCAACCGACACCGAACGCGGCCCGCGCGGGCTGGCCGATGTCGTGCACCGTGGCGAGAGGCGCCACGATATCAGCGGACTGGAGTGGGCCATCGTGGTCACGATGATAGCATATAGTGAACGTCTGTTCGACGACACACTGCGGGGTGGCCTGTCTGCTGGCACTGTACTGGCATGATCGGACTACATTGATTCACCTCGTGACACCGCTACGCTGACGATCTGGAGGGCTCAGTGAGGAGGTCGCGACTCGACGACGAGATCGCCCGCGCCATGGGCATCGGCCTGGGCAACCTGCAGGTGATCCGGCTTGGGGAGGGATGGTGCAAGCACTTCTCCGTCACCCGCGGTCCGATGGGAACCGGAGAGGTGGAGCGCATGACCGGCCTGCCGATCGGCGGCGGTGCGGTCCGTTGTGACTACGCGAAGGGACCGCCGACGATGTTCGGGATGCAGCTCGCCGGTTCGGCGCTGGCCTTCTACGCGCACAACTGCGTGGGTTGCGAGTTCCGTGAGCCGGGCGGGAGTGAACCGAACCTCGGGACATGGGCCGACGCGCAGCTCGAGGCGCAGCGCCGGGCAGAGGCCGAGCACGCGCGGGCAAAGGCCGCCGCCGAGGCCGAACGGCAGACACGGCACCGACGGCGGCGTGCGCTGTTCGCCACCACGGATGCCGCCACTGACGAGATCCTCACGCTGATCGACCGTGTGGACAGCGACCCCACAGACAGGCAGGCGGCTGCGGACCTCGAGCGGCTCGCGCGTGAACAGCCGACGATGTTCCCGCCCGAGCTCCTTGCGGCGATGTTCGATGACGGAGTGGACACGCGATTGGCAGCACTTCTTGAGGCGGCCCTCGACGTATACGACACAGGCGGTTACAGCCCCGCCGACCGCGTCAGGGCGGCCTACCGAGCTCTGTCGATACATCTCGCGGTCGATCGGGCGGCGTCTATCGTGGCGGCGGAAGCGGAAGACCTCCCGGACTCTTCCGAGGCAATCGAAGCACTGATCGGCGTGGCAGCTGGTCGGGATCGCTTGCTTGGTGAGCTCTACGACCCAGGTGACCCCACCGCGCTCGCCCGTGTATTCGATCTCGATCCACCTCGGGTACTGCAGGCGCTACGAGAAGGGCTGCGCGAAGACGAGCCGTGGCGGCGCGCCCGCCACGCTCGCGCATCTGGGACACTGCTGGCCGCGCGGCCATCGGCCCGAACGGAGCTCGTGCCCGACCTGCTCCAGTCGCTCGCCGTCCCCGACGACAGCAGATACGGCACGGATCCGCACGCAAGATCCGCCGCCGAGGCGGCGTTAGGCGTGGCCCTTCGCCAGGCCCCTTCCGAGGTCGATCCGGTCGTCTGGGCCCTGTGGACCGACGCCGACGGCGAGCAGCGGGCGGCCATCGTCGCGGTCTACGCACGCGCGATCCATCATCGCTGGGATGGGGAGCCGGAGTCGGAACCTGCCTCCGTCGCGGCGCAGCGAGCGTTGGCAGCAATAGAGGACGCCGACGACGAGGTGGCCGAGAGGGCGGGCAATCTCCTCGAGTCGGCCCTCGATGGACTCGACGTCAACCTCGGGCCTCCCGTTCAGGAGCTTCTTGACCGTCTGCTGGCACACGCAGCCGCGACGGATGCTCTGGAGGGTGCCGGCCCATCGCCTGTCGAAGATGCTGAGAACCCCGTGCTCGCGGCGCTTGAGCACACGGGTCGCGTCATGCACCTCGACCACGTGCAGCGCTCGTATGCGAAGGCAGCCGGCCTCATCGGACGGCACGACGCCCCGGACTTGGTTGCGCGCGTGTCGGCGGCCTGGCGGGGGCCCGCGGCGGCCTCGAGCCGGGCGCAGGACGGGCTCCTCGTCGCGCTGCGGGAAGCCGCCCACGATCAGGAGAGCAGGGCGGCGTGCCTGCCACTGCTGTCCGAGATCATCGCGAGTGGCGATCCCGCGCAGCGCCGCATGGCTCTCCACGCGCTCGCGGACCTCTCGCGACGCCGCGCAGTGCAGCTTCCAGCCGACGTTACCCGCCTGATTCTCGCGGCGCTCGCCGACATCGAGACGGCGTCCGCTGCCGTCGACGTGGTATGCCAAGTCGACGTGCCCGAGGAACAGGTGCGGTGGGTAACTGCCCGTCTGCTCACATACGCGGTGACGTTCGTAAACGCGTCGCTCCGGTCGGACAGGGTGCGTGCCGCGCTCCGACGCGCTCGCGATCTCGCCGCTGGGACGGCCGAAGCCGCCCAAGTCGTCGAGGTCGTGTTCACCATCATCGACCAGATGCCGACGACCGACGCGGCCGAAGCGCTGCTCGACCGAGATCTCCAAGAGCACCCTCGCTGGGTCGGCTCCGCGGTTCGAGCTCTGCAGCTGGACGATCGACCCGACTATGGCGGGCTCGGCGAGGACGATCGGGAGCGGCTGCTTGAGATCATCCGGCATCGCGCACCAGCAGATGTCGTGCTCCACGCCGACGGCCTGCTCGCAACGATCCCGCCCCGCCTGTCCTGGCGCCGTATCTGGGGATGGTGGATCGCTGAACTCCTCGCTGGGATGGGCGCGACTGAGCCGGCGACTCGAGCAGCGAGGCTAGTCGTCGACTCGATCCCGGACACGCGGGAGCAGGAGACGGCGCGCGCGCGAGCCAGGGAGATCCTCGACGCCCACAGCTTCGAGCACGAAGTTGCCAACGCCGATCTCGCGGACCTTGAGCGGCTGGCCGTGAGGGACGACGGCGCCGATGGATGAGACGCGGTGGGCGATCCTGCGCCTGCTGGTCGACACCGCAAGGGGGAGGGGTGCGTCGTCCCAGGTAGACGAGGCCGCGGAGGGCATCGAGCGGTGGCCGGGCGGGGGCGAAGAGGGGGATGTTGTGTGGGCCTACAGCCGCGGGCTCCGCGGTCTCGCCGAGGCACTCCGGTGGGAACCAGCGGTCATGGCCGCGACGCCCGATGCCGACCTGCACCGTCGTGCGGCCGCGCTGATCGGGCAGCGAGCACTGCAGACGAGGCGCGTGAACCACTGGCCCGACAGGCTGGTGGCCGGGCTGGATGGGCTCTCCCAGCTGAACGACTACGACGAGGTCCGGCAGATTGCCGTCGCTCTGGCCGGCGCACCTCTTCCCCCTCGAGTTCTCTCGCGCACAGACTCGGCCGCGTCGCCGGCAACATCCGAGACGCCCGTCGCGGTGCCCGTGACCGTCACGCTCGAGGTCGCTGGCCGTCCAATCAAGACTCTCCACTGGGTCCAGCGCAACGTCGTGGTGCCGACGGTCGCGCGGATCGGGCCCACCTCGTGGCCAGAGGGCGCCCAGCGGCTGCGGCTCGGCTGGCAGTCGGCGTTCGATGGATCGGTCATCCACCGGACCGAGATCGTGATCGAACAGGGCTCCCGTGAAGGGCGGGGAAGCCTCGTCGTGCGAGCCGAGTTCGGCGCCGCGGTGCCCGGCGAGCTCACGCTGCAGGCGGAGTTCGAGATGGCCGACGGAACGCGTGTTGCCGCGCGCCCGGTCGGCCCGCGGATCGTGAGGCTGATCACGCCCGGGGCCGCCGTGGCCGATCTGGTGGACCTGCCCGACGAGTGCAAGAGCATCGTGGGCATCGTCGAGCTCCTCCGGCAGAAGCTGCCGGACCTCCCGGTGTCGGACCTGAAGGATCTCGAGCTATTGCTCGTGGCCACAGTCCGGTACGCGCAGCGAGCGCTCGATCGCGATCTCACGGAAACTCCGGTGTCCGAGCATGCGTTCCAGAAGACCATGCGGGCACACCTTCGCAACTTCCGTGGGATCGGCGAGCGGCTGCAGGAGGGCGCTGAACAGGCGGGCGGCGAGACCGACCTGAAGCTGGGGCGAGTGGTCGACGAGCTGAAGTTCGAGGACGTGCATGCGGTCCCCGTGGCCGCCGCCCCCGGCTACAGCCGGCAGCCGACCATCTACGGAGGCGCGGTGGGCTGCCCGGTATCCATCGTGACAGTGTGCGACGCGTCGCCGAAGACAGAGCCACGTGGGTCGATGGCGAACCACATGGCCGTGTTCCCGGTGGCAGTCCACGGTGCGCCCGTTCCGACAATCCCCTCGTACGCGGTCGCGATCGTGGTCCCGGTCGGCTTCGCCGTTCCAAGCTCCTTCAGCCCGTCGTCGCTGCCACGCCCGAGGCCCCCGAAGACGGGGCCGCATGGGACTTGAGGGATACCCCTGGCCCTCGTGGCACGGCTGGGCTGTGCCCGCTGACGTGCTGCTGCCTCGCCGGGAGCTTGCGTGTGGAGCTTGACTCTCCGTGGTCGGAAGAATGGTCGGGAGAATACAGCTGGCCGGTCGGCTCCATCGGCTCCATCGGCGCTTCGGCGAGCACTGTCTGCGCTCCTTCAACGTGGCAGTAGCGCTCTGCAAAACCTCTATTCACCGGTTCGAATCCGGTCGTCGCCTCCACCTTTCCGGTTTCGTCACTTCCGTTCCCGCTTGCGCTGAGCCGCATTCCCGCTTGCGCTGAGCCCTGAGACAAGGGCATCCCGCGCGCACACCGCGCCCCGGGGATCCGGCAGGCTGAGGGGCGGCCCCGGGGAATCCCGCCGGCACACGGCGCCCCGGAATCCGGCAATCTTGTGGATAACCGGGTTGAGTGCATAACGCGGCGGAAGGTATGCTCCTTGCAGTCGGGTTCGCGCCTGCCGCGCTGAGCGGTGAGGTCGCCGCCACTCGCTCCGGCCACGTCGCCCAATGACCCCCGGAGGCGCTCCCGACCGGAAAGGAGGGTGCGCCGTGGCTGGCACCCATACTGCGTCCCTTGAGCTCGACCACGCAAGGCGATCCCGCATCCTGGCCGACACCACGCGCCGCGCGCTCGCGATGTGGCCGCGGCTCGACCGCAGGGCACTCTCGCGGTGCGCAGGCGATCCGGCTCGTATCGCGACCTACGTCTCCCGGCGTACCAACCTGCCGCCCGACATCATCCGAGCCATCCTCGGCCGGCGCGTGACGGACGCGGAGGGGGAGCTCTGGTTCGGCTGACCGGACCCGGTGCGTCCGTCATCCGAAGGTGAGCGGGGCCGGGAGTTCGTCCGCGAGGATGTGGCGGCCTTCAGCGCGCCCGGTTTCTTCTGGGCGGCCGGTTTCCCCTGGAGAGCCCGGTTTCCCCTGGAGAGCCTGCGGGCCTCCAGGAGCGCGTCGGTATCGTCCAGGCGCGCGTCGGTATCGTCCCCGGCGGTGACCATGCGATTGTCCCCGGCGGTGACCATGCGCAGCACGCACGCGTTCACGGCGTGCCCGGGGACCCCACCGCGGTGACCCCGTCTCGGGCGGGTTCGGCACGACGGGAGCCCTGCCTCATCGCTGTGACGCAGAGCCACACTGCGACTGCCGTCAGCACCACGGTGAACAGGTGCGAGGCGAGCGGCTGGTCGAGCAGGGTCACGGCCGCCATCGCTGCAACCGCCACGGACGCGCGCCAGTACGCCGCGCCCGGGAGCGGCCAGATCGCCGGCAACAGGAGGAAGACGAGCACGCAGTCCTGCACGAACAGGTTCGGGTTGACCAGCAGGACGATGGCGATCCCGGCGGCGATCATCCGGCGGCCGCCCGCCGACTCGAACCCGGGGCGCTGGAAGCGCGCGGCAACCAGCCACAGCGCGACGAGCCCTGCGGCCAGGATGGCCCAGAGCACGTCCATCGAGACGACCGCGCCCTGGCCCAGGAACCCGACGAGCAGCCCGTTGAGCCCCTCGGCCGTCGAGAGGTCCCCCTGCCAGACGGAGCGTGCCACGGCACCCGCGCCGTTGAAGTGGCTGACGCCGACCTGGACCAGGTACCCCACGTACGTGACGTAGGCGCCGACCCCCACGAACGGCAGGCTTGCCAGTGTGAGCGCGGCTCCGCCGGCCAACGCCCAGGCGACGGCCGGCCAGCGTCGGTCGAGGGCGAGCGCCAGGACAGGCAGCGCGATGAGCTGCGGCTTGAGCCACCAGGTCGCCAGCGCGAGCCCCGCCAGCCGCCACGAGCCCCGCCGGGCCGCCTGGAGCGCGACGAGCCCACCCAGCAGCATCGCGGCCGACCACTGGCCCTCGGCCAGCGAGTGGTAGGCGGGGAAGCTCAGCACCAGGAGCAGCGCGCCCGCCACACGCTCGCGCGAGCGCAACGG
>JAJYDP010000207.1 GCA_021777365.1 Chloroflexota bacterium
GGCCAACGCACGAACGAGGTCCGCGATCCACCGGCCCAGCGACGGAGCGGCGCGTCCTGCGGCGGCCTCCTCCACGTCCAGCCGGTGGCGGCGATCGCGAGCAGCGCGCTCGATCTCCTCCACGCGCATGCGAGCGACCATCTGGTTGGCGTACATGGTTCGAGTCTCCCCGTCTCCCTCGCGACGTCGTTCGCGATCTGCCCGGAGCATAGCGGCTATATCGATGGTTGTCAATATAGATGACCGCCGATACAATGCGTTCGTGAAGCGATCCCTCGACCCGACCGTCCGCATCCTGCAGGCCCTGGCCGATCCCGCCCGCCTTTCGATCGTGCGGCAGCTGGCTGCCGAGGGAGACGTGTGCGCCTGCGACCTGGCGTGCTGTGGCGAGCTCTCGCAGCCGACCGTCTCGCACCACCTGCGCGTGCTGCGGGATGCCGGCGTGGTCAGCTCGGAGCGCCGCGGCACGTGGGTGCACTACTCGCTGATGCCGGAGGCCGTGGCGCAGCTCCGGGCGCTGGCGAACGGCCTGGAGCCGGCCGGCCCGCGCCCCGCGTCGGAGCTCGGCGGCCGCCGGCTCCGCGTGCTCCGGGGGTCGAGCCCGACGGCCTGACGGCGCGGTCGGGGCTTGTCGCGCTCCACGCGCTGGGCGGAGGGAGCGCGGCAGCAGGGCTGTGGCGGCGGTACGATTGCCGCTCGACGTCATGGTGGGGCCGCGGTTCGACCAGAGGGGCGACGTTCGGTCACGGGTCTCGGATCGCCCACGGTGGCGTGGTCGGCGAGGGGCAGGGTCCGTCCGGGCGCCGTGGTGCGGTGAGGCGCCGGTGCGTCACGACCGCGCGGGAGCGGCCCGCGCGCGGGTGTGCCCGTGGAGCGGCGGGCAGGCAGACACCGATCGCGATGTCTCGACGAGGAGAGCAGTGCTGATGGAATCACGGACCTCGACCAGCTCCGGCACGCAGGCGGCCATCCCCGTCACGGTGATCCCCGGCGACGGCGTGGGCCCCGAGATCGTCCGGTCGGCCATGCGGATCATCGATGCCGCGGGCGTGAAGATCGCCTGGGAGGAGGCGGAGGCGGGCGCCGAGGTCTTCCGGCGCGGCGACAGCTCCGGCGTGCCGCAGGCCACCCGCGATTCGATCGAGCGCACGCGCGTCGTGCTCAAGGGCCCCCTCGAGACGCCGGTCGGTTTCGGCGAGAAGAGCGCCAACGTCACCCTGCGCAAGCTCTTCGAGACGTACGCCAACGTCCGCCCGGCCCGGGAGCTCCCCGGCGTCCCGACCCGCTACAGCGGGGAGGGGCTGGACATGATCATCGTCCGCGAGAACATCGAGGACCTCTACGCCGGCATCGAGCACATGCAGACGCCCGACGTGGGCCAGGGCCTCAAGGTCATCACCCGCAAGGGCTCGGAGAAGATCATCCGCTACGCGTTCGAGCTGGCCCGGCGGGAGGGGCGCTCGAAGGTCACCTGCGCCACCAAGGCCAACATCATGAAATTGACCGAGGGGCTCTTCAAGCGCGTCTTCGAGGAGATGGCACCCGAGTACCCGGAGATCACCGCCGAGCACCTGATCATCGACAACGTCGCGCACCAGCTGGCGAAGAACCCGGCCCAGTTCGACATCATCGTCACCACCAACCTCAACGGCGACATCATCAGCGACCTCGCCTCCGGGCTGGTGGGCGGCCTCGGGTTCGCGTCCTCGGGGAACTACGGCGACGGCATCGCGATCTTCGAGGCGGTGCACGGATCGGCGCCGAAGTACGCCGGCAAGGACGTGATCAACCCCACCGCGCTGATCCTCTCCTCCGTGATGATGCTGCGCTACCTGGGGCAGGACGAGGCCGCCGCGAGCGTGGAGGACGCGGTGCTCTACACGCTCGAGGAGGGGCGCGCCGTCACCCAGGACCTGGCCCGGCAGACCGGCGGGGACGTGGAGCACGCCACGTCGACCACGGGCTTCACCGACCAGGTGATCGCCAACCTGGGCCGGCACCCGTCCAGCGTCCCGGTGCGCGCCCGCACGGTCGATCGTGGCCTGGCGCCCCGGCCGGGATGGTCGTACGCGCCCGAGCGCTACGCGGCCATGAAGCGCGAGCTGGTGGGCGTCGACGTCATGATCGAGACCGACCTGCCGGTGGAGCAGCTGGGGGACGACCTGGCCGGGCTGGCGGGCGAGAAGCTCGAGCTGTCGATGGTCGAGAGCCGCGGCACCAAGGTCTACCCGTCGATCGGGCTGGCCACGGACCACGTGCGCTGGTACCGCGGCCGGTTCGTGGCGCGCGCCGGCGCGGTCGTCACCGAGGACGACCTGGTCGCGCTGCTCGGCCGGATCGCGGCGCGCCACCGCTGGACCGAGTTCGTGCGGCTGCAGTCGTTCGACGGCGAGCTCGCCTTCACCAAGGCCCAGGGCGAATGACGCCACGCGTCGGGATCCTGATGGGCAGCCGGTCCGACATGCCGGTCATGCAGAAGGCCTCGGACCTGCTGACCGAGCTCGGGGTCGAGCACGAGGTACGGGTGATGTCCGCGCATCGCACGCCGGACCTCGTGGCCGGGTACGCGACCGGCGCGGCCGATCGCGGTGTCCAGGTGATCGTGGCCGCCGCGGGGGGAGCCGCCCACCTGGCCGGTGTGGTCGCCGCCCACACGCTCCTGCCGGTGATCGGTGTGCCGATCGCGACGCAGGTGGCGGGCGGCCTCGACTCGCTCCTCTCGACGGTGCAGATGCCTCGCGGCGTGCCGGTGGCGACCGTGTCGGTCGGCGGCGCGGAGAACGCGGCACTGCTTGCGGCCGAGATCCTGGGCCTCTCGGACGACGTGGTGCAGGCCCGGCTCGCCGCCTATCGCGAGCGGCAGGCCCGGGCGATCCTGGACGACGAGACGAACCGGGGCGCCTGAGCGACTGCATCGCCAGCGTCGAGAGCCGGGTGGCACTCGTTCCCCGGCGTACACTCGAAGCGTGCAGGATGAGCGCTTGGCACCTGACATGCCGGAGCTGAACTGCCAGATGGTGCTGACCGCATGAGCGCCGACGAGCTTCCGACCGATGTCGGCCCGATGCAGGCGTCCCACGGTGGCGTCCCCGACTGGCTGGCGGCAACCCTGAACTACTGCTCCCGGTGCGGCGCCGCGCTGCGCTTCGGGCGGATCGAGGGCGAGGACCGCGAGCGCCTCGCCTGCGAGTCGTGCGGGTACATCGCGTACGTGAATCCGCGCCTCGTGGTGACCACGCTCCCCGTCACGGCGCGCGGAGAAGTGATCCTCCTGCGCCGGGGCTTCGAGCCGGGCTACGGGCTCTGGGCGCAGCCAGGCGGGTTCCTCGAGATCGACGAGACGGTGAGCGAGGGCGCGGTGCGCGAGACGCTCGAGGAGATCGGCCTGGTCGTGGAGCCGGGCGAGGTCGTGGGCCTCTACTCGCGCATCGAGGCGGCGGTGGTCGTGCTCGCATTCGAGGCCCGGATCGTGGGCGGCGAGCCGCGTACCAGCGAGGAGGCGCTCGAGGTGCGGGCGTTCCGGCCCGAGGCGATCCCCTGGCGGGACATCGCCTTCCGCACCACCACGTGGGCGCTCCGCGACTGGCTCAGGCTGCGCCATCCGGACCTGTATCCACTGGGCGAGCGGACACTCGAGGAGCGGCCGGAGGAGCCGGGCGCCGAGTCCTGATCAGTGGCTGGCACGCCGGGCAGGGGCTGCAATCCGCCGCTGGTCGGCGCGCGAACCTCGAGTGACCGGATCGTACGCGCGGCGCACCACGCATCCCGACGCCGGTCCTGACCGTGCCCACCCGAGGATCGACGTGACGCTCCACCACCTCCACACCCGCCTGCGCATCGAGCGCCCCCTTGCCGACGTCTTCGCCTTCTTCGAACAGCCTGCCAACCTGGACCGGATCACCCCGCCCTGGATGGGGATGCGGATCCTGAGCGCGGATCGCGAGATGCGCGAGGGGCTCGAGATCGACTACGCGATCACCCCGTTCCCGCGGGTGCCCGCCCGCTGGCGCTCCCGGATCACCCTCTACGACCCGCCGAACGCGTTCGTGGACCTGCAGCTGCGCGGTCCGTACGCCCGCTGGGAGCACCGCCATGCGTTCCGCGCGGACGGCGATGCGACCATCGTGGAGGACGACGTAACGTACGCGGTACCGTTCGGGCGCCTGGGTGACCTGGTCGAGCCCTGGCTCGTCCGACCGAGGCTCCGCGCCATCTTCGACTACCGCACCGCGGCCATCGACCGGCTGCTGCCGGGCCCGACGGTGGCCAGGGAGGATGCCATGACGGTCGCAGTCGCCGGGGGCACCGGGTTCGTCGGGGGCGCCATCGCGCGCGAGCTGCTGCGGCGGGGCGAGCACGTCGTGGTCCTCTCGCATCGGCCGGAACGCGCACGGGCCACGCTGCCCGATGCGGTGGAGATCCGGCGGGCCGACGTGAACGGCGATCCGGCCGCGCTCGACGCGGCACTTGCCGGCGTGGACGCCCTGGTGATCGCGCTGGCGTTCCCCAATGCGCCGATGGAGGATCCGTCCCGCGGCTGGACCTATGAGCACGTGGACGGCGACGGCACCACGGCGCTTGCCGGAGCCGCGACGCGGGCCGGGGTCCGGCGCATCGTCTACGTCTCGGGGGCCGGCGCCGACGAGCACGCCGATCGCCAGTGGTTCCGGGCGAAGGGACGCGCCGAGCGGGCTGTCCGGGAGACGGGGATCACCCACACCATCATCAGGCCCACCTGGATCTACGGTCCCGGCGATGTCTCGCTCAACCGTTTCATGGCGTTCGCCCGGACGCTGCCCTTCGTGCCGCTCACCGGGTCCGGGCGCCAGCTGCTGGCCCCGGTCTTCATCGACGACGTGGCGCGCCTGGCCGCCGACTCGCTGGCGGACCCCGCGGCGGCTGACCGGACGTTCGAGATCGGCGGGCCCGAGACGCTGACGATGCGGCAGATCGTGGCCACGGCCCTGCGCGTGGCGGGCAGGCGGCGGCCGATCCTCCCCGCGCCCGCCGCGGCCCTGCGTCTCGCGGCGCGGGTCCTGCAGCACCTGCCCGGGCGCGTGCTCACGCCGGACGGGGTCGACTTCGTCAACCAGCCGGCCACCGTGGACGTGGGCCCGCTCCTGGCCGCGATGCCGCGGCGCCTGACCCCGCTCGAGGAGGGGCTGGCCACGTACCTGGCGCCGGGCCGCTCGGAGGAGCGCCCGGTCGTCCGGTAGGGATTGCCCCGGCCGCGCGGGCTTTAGGCCGTGACCCGCACTCCCGTCACGATCGCCTGGTTCCGACGCGACCTGCGGCTGGACGACAACCCGGCACTCGCCGCGGCACTGGCCGCGGCCACGCCCGCGGGACAGGTGGTGCCGCTGTTCGTCCGCGATCCGGCGATCCTCGCGTCGGGGCGGGTGGGACGGCACCGGGCCGAGCGTCTCGACGCCGCGATCGTCGCGCTCGATGCGGAACTGCGCGCGCGGGGCGGCCGGCTGGTGATCCGGACGGGGCGACCCGAGGAGGTGCTGCGGGTGCTCGCGCGGGAGACGGGCGCGCGCCAGGTGCACGCGAGCCGCGACTGCACGCCGTACGCGCGCCGGCGGGACCGCGCGGTGGCCGCGGAGCTGGGCCCCGGGGTGCCGCTCCGGCTCCACGCCGGGACGCTGCTGGTCGAGCCGGAGACGATCGGCGAGCGCCGGGTCTTCACGCCGTTCCACCGGGCCTGGCTGACGGCGCTCGGACGTCAGGACGTCCTGGTGGGTCTCCCGGGACGGGTGCCGCCTGGCGACGCGGTTGGCCTGACCGCGCCCGCCGCCCCGATGCGTGCGCCCGATCGGGTCGCGGTGCCCCCGTCGGTCTCCTCCGAGCTGGTGCCGGACGTCGCGCCGCGGGGCGAGGCGGCCGCGCGTGAAATGCTCGCCGGCTTCGCCTCCCGGGCCGACCGGTACGAGCGTGAGCGCGACCAGCTGGACGGCGGCACCGGGAGCGGGCTCTCGGCGGACCTGCACCTGGGCACGATCTCTCCGAGACGGGTCGTGGAGGCGGTGCGCGAGCCCTCCTTCGTGCGACAGCTCGCCTGGCGCGACTGGGCCGCGCACCGGGCCTGGTTCGAGCCGGAGTCGCTGGGGCGCGCGGTGCCGGCATCGGGCTGCGAGCCGGCACCCGACAGCGGCGTGCCGGCCCGGGGCCGGGGCGCGACGCGCGTCCATGAGCCGGCATGGAGCCACGACCCGGCGTGGGGTCACGACCCGGCGTGGAGCTACGACCCGGCGCTTCTCGCCGCCTGGTCGGAGGGCCGGACCGGCTACCCGGCCGTCGACGCCGCGATGCGCCAGCTCGCGGAGACGGGCTGGATCTCGAACCGGGCCCGCATGATCGCCGCCAGCTTCCTGGTGAAGGACCTGCTGATGGACTGGCGGCTGGGGCTCGACTGGTTCGAGCGCACGCTGGTCGACGCCGACGTGGCCAGCAACGCGCTCAACTGGCGCTGGGTCGCCGGGACCGGACCGGACGCGTCACCCTGGTTCCGGATCATGAACCCGGTCCTGCAGGGCGAGCGGTTCGACCCCCACGGCGCCTGGGTTCGGCGCTGGGTGCCCGAGCTGCGCGGCGTTCCCGACGCGTTCGCCCATCGCCCGTGGGACGCCCCCGCCGGTCAGCCGCACGGGTACCCCTCGCGCATCGTCGACCACGCGCAAGCGCGCGCCCGCGCACTGGCGGTCTGGCGGTCTTCGGGCGTCGGCACGCGGTAGCCGGGTCGATCAGACCGCCCGGGTGGCTTGGCGGCACGCAAAAGGGGGTGCCGGCTGTCACCACCACGCGGATTCGTTGGTCCTATGCGATGAGGGCCGGTGGTACCGTTGTCGACTTGCAGGGACCCTTTCGGGCGGTTCACGAGTTGGGAGGAGAACGTGTCGTGAGACCATCCCTTCGCGTCTCAGCGGCGTTGACGACGGCTGCCCTTCTGCTCAGCACACTCGCGGCGGGGAGCGTGAGTGCTGCGCCGGCGGGCCGGGCCGCACTCGCTGGCAGCGTGCCGCCGTGGGCGACGGCAGCGAGCTTCAAGACGTCGGCCAACACGTCTGAGTATGCCGGCTTCCGCGTGTACCTGGGCTGGCAGAACGAGAGCGCGGCGGCCGCGCTCGCCCAGGCCGTCTCGGATCCCCACAGCCCAAGCTATGGGCACTATCTGACGCCTGCACAGTTCCGGCAGCAGTTCGCGCCCTCCCAGGCGCAGGTCGGGGCGGTGCAGAGCTGGCTTCGCAGTCAGGGCTTCACCATCGACTACACGCCCCTGAACAATCACTACGTGGCGGCGGAGGGAACGCTGGCGCAGGCCGCCGCGGCCTTCGGGACGAGTTTCGGTGAGTACAGCTACCAGGGCCAGCTCCTTCTCTCGCCGACCACGGCACTCACGATCCCGACGTCCCTCTCAGGGATCGTTGACTCGGTGGTGGGCCTGGACGGCAGCATGAGCCTCATCCACCCGGATCACGTGGTGGACGGCAACGCGCCGCCGCCCGCGGCGTTCGTGAACGCGCCGCCGTGCTCGAGCTACTACGGTGAACTCTCGACGGCCACCACGGCCGGCGAGGATGGCACGGCAATCCCGACGGCCTACGGCGCCTACCAGCCCTGGGTGGTCTGCGGCTACACGCCGGACCAGATTCGCGCCGCGTATGGCCTGCCCTTGGGCACCGGATCGCTGACCGGAAAGAATGTCACGGTGGCGATCATCGACGCGTACGCCTCGCCGACGATCGTCAGCGACGCCAACACGTACTTCAACAACATCGAGGGGTACCAGGAGAACTGGTTCTCCAGCGCCAACCACTTCACGCAGGTCGTGGCGCCCGGGACGTACAAGCGGCCGGAGAACCCCCGCCAGGATCCGCAGGGCTGGTCGGGCGAGGAGACCCTGGACGTCGAGGCCGTCCACGGGATGGCTCCCGACGCCAAGATCGTCTATGTCGGCGCGCCCAACAACTAC
>JAJYDP010000208.1 GCA_021777365.1 Chloroflexota bacterium
CCGCCATGATGACGTGGATCGCGAGCGATGACAGGTAGCTCCGGCCAACCATGATCGTCATGCGCGGCGTCCGACCCACGCTGGCAGCAGGGCGCGCCGCATGGCACCTGCCCGGGGACGACTCTCCGCCGGGGCAGGACGAGACGCACCGCCACATCCTGAAGACGCCGAAGTCCGGCGGCGGGTCGCTCCGTGCCGTGACCACTGACCGGGACACCGCGACAACTCGCAGGTAAGCGCGCGTCGAGCTGGAGTGCAGGGACGTTCGTCAGGATGACGGTATGCGCACGAAGAACCGCACCGCAGGGCATCGCTCCTCTTGCCGCGAGACGCCCCCGAACCGAGGCGGGAAGCGCACGGGCCGGTGGACCCTGGTCCAGCTGTCCGGCGCAGCGGTCGGACCCGACGTCGTCGCTCCCGCCCTCGAGGAGGTGCTGGCGGCGATCCCGGCGGATCTCGACTGGGCCGCACTCTCCGATCGCGTCGTGCCCGTGTTCCCGCGCGTCCGTCAGCACCCCAGCGGCAGTCCCGCCCCCCTTCAGATGGTCGTTCCGCCCGGGTTGTCGATCAGCTTCGGCGTCGACCTGGGTCCGGCGTTCCTCGCGGTGACGCGCGACATGCTCGCAACCTGGGCGTTGACGCCGGCTGATGTCCTGGCGACCGCGCTCGCAAACCTGGAGCGGCGCGCCTCGAGCATCTCGCCGGACGACATTGTCCGCGAGTCCATCGACGGAACGCCTGTCCGGCTGCTCCAGTCGGGCACCGGGAGCGGCGCGTCGTTCGTCCTGCTCCCCGGGGAGCTCGGGCGGCTTTTCGGATCGTCCCAGCAGCTCTTGATCGCTCCAATGCGCGATCTGCTCATCGCCCTGCCCCTCGACGCCGATCGGGACATGGTCGCCGAGCTGTTCGATCTCGTCGCCTCGCAGGACCCCAACAGCATCGCGCCCATCGCGTTCCTCTTCCGCGACGGGCGCGTGACGCTGGACGCTCTCGTGCCCGGTCTCGACCCGGCGCGTCTCCAGCCGGCGCAGCCTGGACCCTTCCACTGAGATCGGTCTCCCCCGGGACACGTCCGGGCGGAGGGCCGGTCGACGTGGGACCGCGCTGCAATCTCGCGGTCGACCGAGACTGTTCCCCGTAGAGGACGACTTCAAGGCGTTGACATAGCGGCGACAGGCGGACGTGGTCCGCGCGGCACTCGACGCGTACCCTGGAGAGCCCCAGGGCAATCGCCCATGGTCGATCGGGTCCGGCGAGGATACCGCGCTCGATGATGTGGTGGCCCGCGCCGGCTCCCACGCGGTCAGCCGAGCCGGGCGCGACGGCCGGTGCCGCTCCGCTTGGCAGCGTACATGGCGCTGTCCGCCTCCCGGAGCAGGGCCTCCGGCGAGAGATCCGGTCGCGACACGGCGATCCCGAGGCTGGCCGTCAAGCCCGTCTCCGCGCCGCCCAGGGCAAGAGGCTGGGCCACCGCCGCGAGGATCCGATCGGCGATCTCCTCGACGCTGGCAAGGTCCACCACGTCCTCGAGCAGGACGACGAACTCGTCGCCGCCCAGCCGCGCGACGGTGTCGCCCGAGCGCAGACAGGCCGTGAGTCGCACTGCCACCGCCCGCAGGGCGTCGTCCCCGGCCTGGTGACCCAGGCTGTCGTTGACCGTCTTGAACCCGTCGAGATCGATGAAGAAGACCGCCCGGCCGAGGGCGTTGGCGTCGGGCCGGCGAGCCAGCGCATGCTGGAGCCGGTCGCTGAAGAGGGCTCGATTGGGAAGGCCGGTCAGATCGTCATGTGTCGCCCGACGGGCCAGGTCGAGCCGAAGGTTCTCCCGCTCGGTGACATCGCGGGTGGTGAGGACGATGCCGCGGACCGCCGGTTCGGCGAGGAGGTTCGCGGCGACGGTCTCGCACCAGGGCCACGAGCCGTCCCTGTGGAGCAGCCGCGCGAGCACGGGCCGTGACGTCCCGCCCGGTGGACCGGTGAGCTCGTCGCCGGCGGCCGGCCGGTCCTCCGGGTGCACGAGCTCGACGAACGGTCTGCCCAGCAGATTTTCCGGCCGGTAGCCGAGCACTCGCTCGACCGATGCCGTCACGTAGCGCATCGCGCCCGCCTGGTCGACGACCGCCGTGACGTCCGAACCGTTCTGGACGAGGGCCCTGAACCGCGCCTCGCTCTCCTCGGTCGCGCGGCGGCCGGCGTCGCGCAGTGCGAGGACCGCGATCACGCCGACTGCGACCAGGAGGATCGCGATCGAGCTGCCAAGCGCGAGTATGCGCGCGGACTCGGCCTGGCTGTCGAACCGTGCCCTGAGGCTGTTGATCAGGGTGTGGAGCTCCTGGAACGCGGGGTCCACCTGAGTGGCGTCGACCTCCTTCGCCGCCGCAAGCTGGCCGGTGGCGACGAGGTCGAACTCCTCCGACATCGCCGATCGGTAGCGGGCCACGAGACCCTCGAGCGCCTGCACCGATGCGGCGTCCTCGGTACCCGCGGCATGGAGGTCCCCGAGTGCTGACTCGATGTTCCCCCATCTCTCGTCGATCGCCGCCTTGAGATCGGCGGAGATGGAGCCCTCGGCGATGACCTGCCACTCGTTGGCACTCTGCCCGTTCGCGGCGGAGGCCAGTGCGGCCAGGACGTGGCTCTGGTGGGCGACGCCGGCGGACTGGTCGCTGAACGAGATGATGGCGAGCGACGCCACTGCCCCGATGAGGGCGGCGACGCCGGCGATCCTCCAGCGGCGCACGAAGGAACGGGCCCGCGTCCTGGTCATCGATCTGGTCTCCTCGGCCAGGGTGGAGCGCCGCGCCGCGCTCCACCAAGCATAGGTGCGCGCCGTCCCGCGTCAAGAACCTGGGACCGTCTTGTGAACCCGGGGCGTCAGCTCGGCGTACTCGCCGACGAATGCCGCCACATGGGAGAACGGGGGCGCACCGGGATCCACGCGCGCCTCTCCGGTGAGCACCTCCACGTCGTTGCCGCGCTCGTCCGTCCGGAGGTGCAGTGCCGTCCGCAGGTCCCCCGCGATGTTGCGGAGCTTGCCGGTTCGCGGCTGGCGGTAGATACGGCGCCCGCCGACGATTGCGGGTCGACGGGTCACAGGCCCGGGTGCTGACGCAGAGCCCGCGTCCTGGAACCGCAGTCAAGCGCCGTGACAGCGGCCGTGAGCAGGACCTGGAAGGGCTTGGATGCGCTCGATGCTCGATGTCATTGGCGTCGCCCCTGTGGTTCTCGGGAAGCAGGCACATGGCAGCGAATGCCGGCGAACCGGCCGAAATCGGCGTCGAATGAGACGATCGTGGCGTCGTGCTCAACCGCGAGCGCGGCCAGGTGGGCGTCCCCGACGAGGTTCGCGGCCGTCCCGGTCTCGGCCAGCAGGCCGGCCAGGACACCGAGATGGCGAGACGTGGGGTCGACGATCATTGCGCTCGGCTGGGCGAGCCAGTCGGCAACGACCGCCATTGCCTGCTCGGGAGTCAGCGGGTGCGGAAACACGGCGCGATGGGTGGCGAGCCGGACGAATGCAAGGACGACGGTCCACGCGAAGCCAACTGGCTCACGGCCATTGAGCGCATCGTCAAGCCATGGGCGGGCGCGCTGGTGGTGAGGGCTGGACACGTTGACCGCATACAGCAGGACGTTCGCGTCGACGACGAACACGGCGCTACTTCCGCGCCGCGATCTTCCGGATGAGCTCCTCGTCTTCGAGATCGGCTGCGAGTCGCGTCGCCTTGTCCAGCGGGAACGCTGCCGGCCCCATATCGAAGGTCCGCGTCCGGAACGCCCGCCGCCGACCTCGACTCGTCATGCCGGCCCGAATCGCTTCGTTCACAGCCTGCTTGAACGTCAGGCCTCGCTCGCGCATGAGGCGCCGGACGATCTGGTCCGTGTCGGCTTCCAGGGTCACGGTTGTCCGCATGTTGGTATCATAGCACCATAATTATAGGCATCATTGCATCATGGGCGACTGATCCTGCAGCCTCGCTCCGGCGCAGGCGGATCCCTGGCACGATGCCTCGGCTGGCCGTGAACCAGAAGGGATGTGCCGGCGCGCGCCGGCAGGAGCCGGACATGCGCGTAACCACTCGGGGCGGCACGAGCTTCGTCGATCGGGTCACGGTGGAGGTCGGTGACGACACCTGCGAGGCGGTCGCGACCCCGCTCGAGGGTGAGGAGCACAAGCGGTACTGGGCCATCCTCAAGGAGCTCTACCCGTTCTTCGCCGACCACGAGGCCGCGGCCGGCGGCCGGACGATCCCGGTCGTGGCCCTGACCCGCGCCCAGGGGCCGCCCTGGCTCGCCGGCTGGAGGATGGTGCCGCCGATCGCCTTGCCGACGGACAGCGCGGCCGCCATGTGGTGCGTGGCAGGCTGTTCCGCCGTTACCTGAACCGGTTCGGTACCCACCGTCCGGTCGCCCTCAGCCGAACAGCGGCGGCACCTCCCGCGCGAACCGCTCCAGCAGCTCGACCTGGGCCGCCGGTCCGAGCCCCGGCAGGTAGTCGCGCGCCACGATGTGGAGGTCGCCCCCCGCGGCGTCGACGTACGCGCGCAGCTGCTCCGCAACCGCCTCCGGCGACCCGCCGATGTAGCAGCCCCGCATCGCCGCCTCGTCCTCGGGTGGCAGCGGCCCCCCGGTCGGGAGCGGTTCCCCGACCCGGGTCGAGGCTGCCCGCAGGTCGCGGTACTTCCACTGGGCGAGGCGGACCAGGTCCCCGTAGGCGTGCCAGCCGTCAGTCCCATCGTGGGTGGGCACGATCGTCAGGTACACGCCCACCTGGAAGGTCGCCGGGTCGCGCCCCACGCGATCGAGCTCGTCGCGGATCGCCGCCACCTGGCCACGGAACTGCTCGATGGGCGTGTGGAGGAATACCCCGTCCGCCCGTCGCGCCGCGCGACGGATCGCCGGTTCGGCCGTGCCGCCCAGCCAGACCGTGAGCTTGCCGCGCGCCGGCCTCGGCCGCACGGCCACCTCGGGCAGGTCCCACAGCGCGCCGTGGTGGCGCAGCAGGTCGTCGCGAGCCGCGCCGTCGAGCACGTCCAGCAGCTCCTCCATGGCCCGGGCGCGCTTCGTCCGATCCGCGCCGAACGCCCGGAACTCGATCCCCGACCAGCCCAGCCCCAGGCCCAGGATGAGCCGGCCGCCGGCGATCAGATCGGCCGTCGCGGCGTCCTCGGCGACGTGCAGCGGGTGATGGAGCGGGCCCAGCATGACGCCCGTGCCCACCCGGATCCGGCTCGTCACCGCGGCCATCGCCGCCGCCATCACGAGCGGCGAGGGGAGGTACTCGGTGTCGACGAAGTGGTGTTCGCTGGTCCACACCGACTCGAGCCCGAGCTCCTCGGCCCGCCGGGCGAGCGCCAGCGCGTCGCGGTACAGCTCGCCTGCCGTGCGGTCGACGGCGGGGTGGCGCTCGCAGCTGATCAGCGCGTAGCCGAACGAGACACCCATGGACGCGTCCCTCTGCGGTCTGTGCTGGACGGCAAGAGGATATGCCTCGGTGGCTCGGGGCCGCGCCTCGGCGGCTCGGGGCCGCGCCTCGGCGGCCGGTCGCCTCGGTCCGACAGAGCACCGGGTGAGGACGACTTCATGTCAGGTACCTCACCCACAGGTAGAGCGTGGAGATCGCCATCGACTCGCCGACGACGAGCGCCCCATACCGGAAGAAGTCCATGAACCGGATCGGATAGCCCGCCCGCCTCGCGAGGTTGGCCACGACCACGTTGGCCGACGCGCCCACGATGGTCAGGTTCCCGCCCAGGCAGGCGCCCAGCGCCAGCGCCCACCAGAGCGGCTGGGCGGCCAGGCCGTCCGAGGTCAGCCGCTGGACGATCGGGATGGCCGTCGCGGTGTACGGGATGTTGTCCACCACGGCCGAGGCGACCGCCGAGAACCAGAGCAGCGAGATCGCGGCCACGCCGAGGTCGCCGCCCGCGGCGCGCGCCAGCGCATCGGCGACACCACCCACGATTCCCACTCGCACGACGGCCTCAACGAGCATGAAGAGCCCCACGAAGAAGAAGAGCGTCGACCACTCGACCTCGCGCAGGGCCTCGTGTGGGTCGATCCGTGTCACCAGCAGGAGCACCGTGGCGCCGAGCAGCGCGATCGTGGCGGCCTCCAGCCCGAGCGCCGCGTGCAGGAGGAACCCGAGCAGGGTCGCCGCGATCACGGCCAGTGCGATCCGCAGCAGCGCGGGGTCTCGGATCGCCTCGCCCTCTCGGAGCTCGAGGATCGCCTCGCGGCGCTCGTCGGGTACCTGCAGGGTGCCTCGGAAGAGCACACGGAGCGTCAGCACAACCGCCGCGAGGATGACCAGGGTCACGGGGGCCAGGTTCACAAGGAACGCCACGAAGTCCAGGCGGGCGGCCGACCCGATCAGGATGTTGGGAGGGTCGCCGATCAGCGTGGCCGTCCCGCCCACGTTGGAGGCGAGAATCTCGCTGGCGAGATAGGGCGACGGCGAGACCCCGAGCGTGCGGGCCACCGAGAGGATCACCGGGGTGATGAGCACGACGGTCGTGACGTTGTCCAGGAAGGCAGACAGCCCGGCCGTGATGAGGGCGAAGACGACGAGCAGCCGCAACGGGTCGCCCCGCGAGAGCTTCACCGCCCGGACAGCCAGCCATTCGAAGAAACCTGTGCGCCCCAGGACGCCGGCGAGGATCATCATGCCGGCGAGCAGGAAGATGACGTTGAGATCGATCGCCTCGAACGCCTCGCTCTGGTCGATGACGCCGAGCGCGACCACGGCAAGCCCGCCCAGCAGCGCGACGAGCGTGCGGTCGACCCGCTCGCTCGCGATGAGCACGTAGGCGGCAACGAAGATGGCGGCCGCGAGCCAGATGTCCATCAGGCCGCCTGCCCGTGGTCACCTGCCCGCCGAGGCGAACCGCAGCCCGGCGTCAGTCGCGCGTGCTCGGAAAGAGACTGGCAGGTTTGGATCCGGCTCCAGGATGTTGCACGCCTCTTCGGCGGCCGGAACCGCGTGTGGATCCCTTCGCTCACCCGCCCGGCCCGTCGCCGGCCGCCACCACCAGCGACGCGGGCCCGAAAGCGACCGCGTTCATCTTCTCTCCTGCCCTCAGCGCGAGTGTGTCACCAGCGTATCGGCTGGCGCAAGGCGCCAGGCAGCCCATCGAAGTTCGGCGCCAGCGGCGCGGTGACGCGGAGCTGGAGGCCAACGCGCGGCGCTGATCCGCGACCCGATCCGGTTCCGGGTCCAGCGCGCTGCCGGCCACTCGATGGCTTGGCGTGCCCGCCCACGGCCCGTATCATCGTCCCGTCACGGGAGCGAGGCGAGGACAGCTGGGTCCCAGCTGTCCCGTGAGCGTGGTGGTGAGACCGATCCAAGGGCTCCGCGAGCGACCGCTCGGGGTTCGCAGGCCGGATGTCCCGCAGGACGAGCTCGAAGAGCCGATCCTCGCGGAGCTCTTCAGCGTGGAGCGGCTCGAGGAGCACGCGCAGAGCCTCGCCGCCGCCCAGACGGTCACCGGCGAGCCCGGCCGGGGACGCGCCATCCGACCCCGCGTCGCCGACAATGGCCGTGTCCTGCTCGAGTCGTATCGCGCGCTCGCCCGCGCGATCAAGGATGAGCGGTCGATCACGCCGGCCGCGGAATGGCTCGTCGACAATTTCCACATCGTCGACGAGCAGCTGCGCGAGATTCGCGACGACCTGCCATCGGGCTACTATCGCGAGCTCCCCAAGATCGCGGAGGGCCATCTCCAGGGGTACCCACGGGTCTTCGGTCTCGCGTGGGCGTATGTCGCGCACACCGACAGCCGCTTCGATCCGGACAGCCTGCGCCGCTTCGTGCGTGCCTACCAGCGAGTCGAGCCGCTGACGATCGGGGAGCTCTGGGCGATCGCGATCAGCCTGCGGATCATCCTGGTCGAGAACCTCCGCCGCCTGGCGGAGCAGATCGTGCGAGGCCGCGCGGCACGGCAGAAGGCGGACGAGCTCGCCGA
>JAJYDP010000209.1 GCA_021777365.1 Chloroflexota bacterium
GGGGCTCGCGGAGGCGGGACAGTTCGCGGCGGAAGGCGCGGCCGTACACGCCGGCCCGGCGACGGGTAGGCCGGGCCAGCCGGTCGGCCAGGGAGCGCTCGGTGCTGGCGATCACGTCGGTCTCCGCTGCTGGGCCGCGCGGTGGGTGCACCACGGCCGGCCGATGGTAGCGCGCGCCGGGAGGCCACGCGACCGCCGCCCGTGGCGGCCGCGCGAGCCGTGCCTCGCTAGACTCGGGCCATGGAACTGACGACACCGGGCAGCAGCCCGGATCCCTGGCTGCATCGGCTGCGCGAGCAGGTCTCGGCCGAGCTGGCCGCCTACCTCGCGGACCTCGCGACTCTGGTGGGCATCGACTCCGGGTCCTACACGAAACCGGGCGTGGACCGGGTCGGCGGCTGGATGGCCGACGCCCTGCGGGACCTGGGTGGTGGCATCGAGGTGGTGCCGAACCCGGAGCTCGGCGACACGGTGGTCGCAACGTTTCACGGGCGCGGCACCGCCCGGATCCTGGTGATCGGCCACACCGACACCGTCTTCGACCCGGGGACCGCGGCGGAGCGCCCGTTCCTGGTGGAGGCGGGGCGCGCCCACGGGCCGGGCGTGTGCGACATGAAGTCCGGGCTGCTGGCCGGCGTGTACGCCCTGCGCGCCCTGCGCGCCCTCGAGCCCGGGATCCAGCCCTGGCTTCCCTGCGCCACGCTCACGTTCGTGGCCAATCCCGACGAGGAGATCGGGTCTCCGGCCAGCACCCCGGTGATCCGCTCCCTGGCCGCCGGGCATGATGCCGCGCTCGTGCTGGAGAACGCCCGCGCCAACGGCGACATCGTCGCCGCGCGGAAGGGCAACCTGTCGCTGGTCCTGCACCTCCGGGGGCGCGCCGCGCACGCGGGCGTCGAGCCGGAGAAGGGCCGGAGCGCGGTCCTCGAGGCGGCCCACAAGACCGTCGCCCTGCACGCGCTGAACGGGCGCTGGCCGGCGGTGACCTGCAACGTGGGCGTGGTGCGCGGCGGGACGCGCCCCAACGTCGTGGCCGAGGAGGCACTCCTCGAAGTCGACGTGCGATCGCCGTCGCGGGCCGACCTCGAGGCGGCTGAGGCGGCGGTGCGCGAGATCGCGGCCGGGTCCACGGTCCCCGGCGTCGAATGCGAGGTGGAGCTCCGCGGCCGGCACTGGCCCATGGAGCGCACGGCCGCGGCGGAGGCCCTGGCGGCCACCGCGGCCGGGATCGCCGGCCGGCTCGGCTTCCCGTTGCGGGGCGCGTCCACGGGCGGGGCGTCGGACGCCAACACCACCGCCGGGGAGGGACTGCCGTCGCTCGACGGTCTCGGGCCGATCGGCGGCCTCGATCATTCGCCCGACGAGTACGTGGAGGTGGACTCCATCGTCCCGCGCGTGACGCTGCTGGCCGCGCTCATCCGGGCGATCGGGGAGGGGGCCGTGCCGCTCCGTGCGGCGGACGGGGAGCCCGGGGGACGCTGAGCGGTCGCCCCGGTCAGGACGCCGGGGAGCGGCCCCGTTCAGCGCAGGAACGACGCGCCGCAGTGGTCGCAGACGGCGTAGATGGCGTGGCGATCCCGCGCATAGCCCGCCACGTGGAGGCGTCCGGCGCCCTTGTCCGCGGGGCACGCCCAGACCCACCAGAGCTCGTCGCGCGCGGCCGGCGGCAGCGGCGAGGCCTCGGCCGCGACGCGATCGCGCAGCCCGTCGAACGCGCCCAGCGCCTGCTCGACCGCCGCCGCCCGGTCGGGCTCGGTCTCTCGCGAATACGGGTAGTTCTGCCCGATGTTCGAGCTCACGCGACGACTCCTCCGGGTGCTGTGGGAGGCGGGAGGGCGGGCCAGCCGGCCTGGATGGCCAGCCGCGGAGGTTGTGAGCGCGGCGCGACCGGCCGACCGAGAGTATAGCGAGGCACCGTCCCGGGACCCCCACCGGGGGCCGGTCACCAGGCCCCGGGCAGCCCCTCCGAGCGGGGATCGGTGCTCGCCTCGTATGAGACCGGCACGTCGCCCGCGGCTCCCCACTGCACGGCGATCGCGTGCTGATGCCCGAAGCTGCTCGAGAGCGGCGGCGTCCACGCCACCGCGTGGCCCATGGCCGCCAGCGCTTCCCCGACCTCGGGGCGGATGCCCCCCTCCAGCCGGGTGACCGACGGGGGCTGGTAGTGGCCGTCCGCGTCCGCGGCGAAGCGGGGCGCCGCCACCGCGTCCGCGATCGGCCGCCCGCCGTCCACCACGGCCGAGACGAACTGCGCGAAGACCTGGGGCTGGATCTCGCCGCCCATCGAGCCATGGACGATCCACGGCCGGCCGTCCCGGAAGAGCATCCCCGGCGTCAGCGTGTGCATCGTGCGCTTGCGCGGCGCCAGCGCGTTGGGGTGCCGCGGGTCCAGCGAGAAGAACGACCCGCGGTTCTGGTAGGCGATGCCGGTCTCCGGGTCCACGAGCCCCGAGCCGAAGCCCGCGTAGTTGGACTGCAGCAGGCTCACCAGTCCGCCCCGGTCGTCCGCCGCCGCCAGGTAGACGGTGCCACCGCCGCGCGGGACGGCCAGCGGCATCGGCGGGGTGACCCGACCGGGATCGATCCGGCGGGCGAGCGCGGTGGCATGTGCCGGGTCGAGCAGCATCGCGAGCGCTGCGTCCGCCATGGCGTCCGGGTCGGTCAGGAAGGCGTCGCGGTCTGCCAGGGTGAGCCGTGCCGCCTCCAGCACCAGGTGCGTCCAGGCCGGGTCGGTGACGCCGGACGCCCCGAACGCGGACGCGGCGGGCGGGTCGAACGACCCGAGCACCTGCAGCAGCTCGAGCGCGACCGCCCCCGAGCTGTTCGGCGGGTGCGAGGCGGCCTCGACTCCCCGGTAGCCGGCGCGGATCGGGTCCGCCCAGGTGGAACGGTGTTCGGCGAAGTCGACCGATCGGAGCGGCGATCCCGACGCCTCCAGGAACTCGGCTGCACGCCGCGCGAGGGCACCCTCGTAGGCGTCGTCGGGGCCCTCGGCGGCCAGTCGGCGCAGGGTCCCGGCGAGCGCCGGCAGCGACACCCGCTCGCCCGGTCGCCAGGGACGCCCGTGCGGGCGGAACACCGCGGCCCACCCGGAGTCGGTGCCGAAGATGGCGGCGGAGCGCTCGATCGCGGCGCTCCACCCGGCTGTCGCGGCGAAGCCGTCCGCGAGCTCGATCGCCGGTGCGAACAGCGTGGCCCAGGGCAGCCGGCCGTGCCGCCGGTGCGCGTCGCCCCAGGAACGGACGGCGCCGGGCACCGTGACTGTCCACGGGCCGCGCAGGGGCATCGACTCGAGGCCGGCGCTCCGCGCGGCCTCGAGCGTGGCGCCCGCGGCGGATCGTCCGCTGCCGTTCAGGGCCTCCAGGTCGGTCTGCGGCGTCCAGATCAGCCAGAACGCGTCCCCGCCGAGGCCACACATGTGGCTGGTGACCACGGCCAGGGCCGCGTTGGTGGCGATGGCGGCGTCCACCGCGCTCCCGCCCGCCCGGAGCACCCCGAGGCCGGCTTCGCCCGCGAGCGCGTGCGGCGACACGACCGCCCCGCGGAGACCCCGGACGGCGACCGGCTGGACGAGTGGCTGGCGAGGGGAAGCGTCGGCGGAAGGCATGGTCATGCGGCGGATTGTCGGACATCCGCCGCATGGGCGCCGTGGGCAGCGCCGGGACTCCCGGAGACGTTCCCGTACAATCGCCCGGTCGTCCGCCGTCGCCCAGGAGTCCGCATGTTCGCCACGCTCGTCGGTGCCTACCCGCGCACGCCGCTTCCAGGAGAGCCCTTCCGGCTGCGTGCCGCCCACGCCCGGCTGGAGCGCGGCGAGATCGACGACGCCGCGTTCCGCGAGACGCAGGACGAGCTGGTCCGCGAGGTGATGGCGGAGCAGATGGACGCCGGCCTGGAGCTCCTCACCGACGGCCAGGTCCGCTGGGAGGACCAGCAGACGGCGGTCGCTCGGGGGCTCGCCGGGTTCGAGATCACGGGGCTCCTGCGCTACTTCGACACCAACACCTACTTCCGCCAGCCGCGTGCCGCGGAGGAGCCCCGCTGGGAACGCCCCGTCACGGTCGACGACTGGCGCTTCGCGCAGGAGACGGCGGCGCTGCTCGCCGCGGAGCGCGGGACGGCCGCTCCGCCGGTCAAGCAGTGCCTGGTCGGGCCCTACACCCTGGGGCGTCTCTCGGACGCGGGGACCGTGGGGCGCGAGCGGCTGACGCTGGCCCTCGCCGAGGCCGTGAACGCCGAGCTGCGCGCGCTGCATGCCGCCGGCACCCCGGTGATCCAGCTCGACGAGAACGCGCTGACGCTCATCGGGGCCGAGGACGACGCCGAACGCGCCCTGGCGGCCGAGGCACTCCGCCGCGCGACCGCGGGACTGGACGACGCCCACCTGTGCCTGTCGGTGACGATGGGCGACGCCGTGGCGGCCGGCCCGGCACTGCTCTTCGATCTGCCGTTCCGAAGCTACCTGTTCGACCTGATAGCCGGGCCGGGCAACTGGGAGCTGATCGCCCAGGCGCCGCGCGAGCGCGGCATCGTGTGCGGCGTCGCGGACGCCCGCAACACGCGCCCGGACGACGAGCCGGTGATGATCTGGGCGGCCCACTACGCGGCCTCCACCGGGTCGCGCGGGCTGGAGCGGGTCGCGCTCGCTCCCTCCACGAGCCTGGAGTACCTGCCCCGCGACCGTGCCAGGGCGAAGGTCCGGGCGCTCGGCGAGGCCGCCCGCAAGGCGGCCATCACGGACCCGGAGGAGCTCGCGAAGGTGATCGACCCACGCGCGGTCGACGCGCGGAGCGCCGCCCTCGGGTTCTACCAGCCGCCCTCCGAGCGACCGGGGGCTGCCGCACGGAGGAGGAGCCGGCCATGAGCAACGGACTCTGGACCACCTCGGTCGGATCGTTCCCCAAGCCGCCGGAGCTCGTGAAGGCCCGCGCCGAGCACGCCGCCGGGCGCCTGGGTGACGAGGAGCTGCACGCGCTCGAGCGGCGCGCCACGGAGGACTGGATCCGCTTCCAGGAGGAGCTCGGCGTCGACATCCTGGTCGACGGCGAGATGTACCGCGGGGACATGGCCACCTACTTCGCCGAGGAGATGGCCGGCTTCGAGATCGGCGGCCTGGTCCGCAGCTACGGCAACCGCTACTACCACAAGCCCATCGCCGTGGGTCCCGTGCGCCGCACGCACCCGATCACGGTCGAGGCGTGGCAATACGCCCAGTCGCTCACCGAGCGCCCGGTCAAGGGGATGCTGACGGGGCCCTACACCATCGCCGACTGGAGCTTCGACGAGCACTACGGCTCGCGCCGGGAGTTCGTCCTCGACCTGGCCAGGGCGATCCACGAGGAGGCGATGGACCTCGCCGCCGCCGGGGCGCGCTTCGTGCAGATCGACGAGCCCGCGGCGTCCGCGCGGATGGACGAGCTGCCGCTGGTGGCCGAGGCGATGGCGATCGTCACCGACGGGCTGGCGGCGCACGCCATCACGCACATCTGCTACGGCGACTTCATGCGCGCCTACCCGACCATGCTGGACATCCCCGTCGACCAGGTGGACCTGGAGATGGCGAACTCGGGCTACGACCTGCTGGAGCGGTTCCGCGACGTCCCCTTCACCAAGGCGATCGGCCTCGGCGTGGTGGACGTGCACAGCCACCGGATCGAATCGGTCGAGGAGGCCGCCGACGGGATCCGGCGGGCGCTCGAGGTCCTGCCGCCGGAGCGCATCTTCGTCGATCCCGACTGCGGGCTGAAGACGCGCACGGTCGAGGAGGCGAGGGAGAAGATGCGCGTGGTGGTGGAGGCCGCCCGACGGGTCCGCGCCGAGCGGGGGATCGGCGACGAGCTGCCGGCGGCCGGGCCCACCCCGGGCCGCACGCTGGGAGCTCCGCGCCCGGCCGGCGCATGAGGTCCGCCGACCCGGCGACGGCGACCCGGCGCGAAGCGCCCGGCTCGTGGTCGTCGCCCGTCCGGCTTCCGTGAGCGCCGCGTGGAGCTGATCCAGCGGGCGACCGGCCCGCTCGCGACGAACGTCTACCTGCTCGGGGATCCCGAAACCCGCGAGGCGATCGCGATCGACACCGCCATCCCCTCGGCGGCGTGGATCGGCGAGCAGCTGGCCGCCCGCGACTGGACGCTGCGGCTCATCGTGAGCACGCACCGCCACTGGGACCACGTGGGCGACAACGCGGCGGTGCAGGCGGCGACCGGGGCGCCCATCGCCTGCCATCCGCTCGACCGCCACGGGCTCGAGGATCCGCAGCCGCTCTTTGCCCCCTTCCCGATCCCGCCCTCGGTGCCGGCGGTCGAGCTGGCCGAGGCCGGTGTGATCCGCTTCGGGGCGATCCGCCTGCTGGTGCTCCACACGCCGGGCCACACGGAGGGTTCGGTCTGCCTGCTGGCGCCGGACGACGGGGTCCTGTTCAGCGGCGACACGCTCTTCGCCGGTGGCTGGGGCCGGGTGGACCTCCCGGGCGGGTCCTCCGAGGCGATGGTGGAGTCGCTCTCCCGACTTGCCGGGCTCGACGACCCGCTCCGCGTCCTGCCGGGCCACGGGGCCGCCACGACGATCCGCCGTGAACGGCCGCTCCTCGAACTCGTGGCACGGGAGGGGCGCCTCCCGGCCTGAGGGATCCGGATCCCGGGCCGGGTGGGGCCGAGGGGTCGAGCGTTTGACGACCCTCGGGATGGCGCGTAGAGTCCCGGCCCTGATCTCCTGCCTGTCGTCCTGGAGGCGCCGTGGATCGTCCCCCGCAGGATGCGGGTCGGTGGCCTCCCGAGCGCGAGCCATCGCCCGCCGTCACCGTTCCCGAGCTCGTCGCCCGGCACGTGCTGGACGCCGAACTGGCCGCGCTGCTCTGGATCACGGTGGAGGCCAACGTCCCCCTGATGGCGGTGGCCCCCGATCCCGGCGAGGGACCGCGGACGCTGCTCGCGGCGTTCCTGGACCTGCTTCCGCCGGTGACCCGGCGACTGGACCTGCGCGGCGCCGGGGAGACCTTCGACTGGCTGGGGGACGCGGCGGCCCTCGGCTGGGAGGTCCCGGAGCCCGCACTCGCCCTCCCGCCGGCCAGGCCGGCTCCCCCGGAGACGACGTACCTCGTGGCGGGAGAACTCGCGGCGGACGACGCCGGCGGGCTGTCCGGCATCGCGGTTCGCACCCTGGTGCGGGCCCTGCAGCGAGGCTACGGCCTCGCCGCGACGATCCGTGCCGATTCGCTCCAGCAGGTCCTGGCGCGCCTGGGCGCGCCGCCCGCATCCCTGGAGCCGGACGAGCTGCGCCGGCTGGGCATGGTGCTGGTGATGCGCCGGCTCGCCCCGAGCGTCGCGGGTGAGCCGGAGATCGCCCGCTGGCGGGTGATGGCGTGCCACTACGTGCGACCGCTCGAGCGGGACGCGGCGGGCCACCTGCAGCGGCGTCCCCCGGCCATCCTGGCCACGCTCGACCCGGCCCGGGACGCCCTCGAGCACTTCGAGTGGGGCGTGACCGCGGAGCTGGCCATGCGCGTGGGCCTCGCCCGAGACGAGTTCGAGCACGAGCACCTGCAGCGGTCGCGGCTCATCGCGGCGCTGGTCGCGTCCGGGCGCACGTCGCGCGAGGCGCTCGAGACGCTGCGCGCGCGTCGCTCGGGGCCGCGGGCGGGAGGCGACGCGTGACGCGGGCCCGGGGAGACGACCAGCCGCAGGCAGACGGCGCCCGCGACCCGGCTGGCGCCCGCGATCCGGCGACGGCCCGAGAACCCGCCCGCGCCGGCGGTCCGGCGGCGCGCGCCACGGCGCGCGGCACGGCGCGCGGCCGGAAGGAGGCACCCGCCCGAAGCCGGGCAGGTGCCCGGACGTCCGCCGCTGCCCGCCGACCGGCCACGCTCGGGGAGCTCCGCGCGGCGGGGTACCGCCCGCGCACCGTCAAGCAGGAGATGCGTGCGAACCTGGTCGCGAGGCTTGCGGCCGGGGAGCGCCTCTTCCCCGGC